>JBGPYE010000147.1:0-5086 GCA_041493095.1 Candidatus Dormibacteraceae bacterium | reverse complement strand
TGGAGCTGAGGTGCTGGGCGTGCGCGAGGTGGCGCGAACGAGCGAGGCTGTGGCTGCGGCCTATGAAGAGGCGACTGTGCTCGGCGCGCAGCTGGTTCTGTTCGCCGGCGCCTCCGCCATCGACCCGCTGGACCCCGCCTACGCCGAGCTCACCCGCGCCGGAGGACTGGTGCTCCAGCTGGGCGCGCCCATGCACCCGGGGAGCATGTTGTGGCTGGGAAGGCTCGGCGAGGCCGCGGTCGTCGGAGTCGCATCGTGCGCCGGGTTCGGCCGCTCCAGCTCGCTGGACCTGCTCCTGCCTTTTGTCTTCGCCTACGGCCGCGCCGACGCCAAAGACCTCCTGCGCCTCGGTCATGGCGGCCTCATCGAATCGGCGGCCGGCCGCCGCTTTCCTCCGTATTACTGAAAGCGCGGGTGAGGACAGATGTCCTCCCCCGCGGGACCCCCTCCTCTCCTCGGCGACGCTGGGTGGCGCTCTGAGGGTGGCACGCGTGGTGTCGGCCGGGATGAACCCGGCCTAGCTGCCGCGCTCCTCTTATTCCTGAACGATTCTCGGCATCGACAAGTCAGGCCATACGAGCGGTTTCATTGCCGCCAGGAACTCATCCACCGTCTCGACCAGCGGCGCCAGACGAACGCCGTGGTGGGCAGGTAGATAGGGTCGGAGGTAGTCCGCGCCGCTGCGCCACTTGTTGACCCAACCGCGACGATTGTGCCGTCCGTAATGGAGGCAGCCGGCGGCGACCTGGATCAATCCCTTGTAGAAACCGGCGTCGGGGCCCTTGCGATCGGACATCCATTCGTGCTCCCACGCCTCGTGAGCGTCCCAGTACCTGCCGCTGTTAAAGAGGTCGATGCCCCGCTGAAGCCCGCCGTTCATGGGGATAATCGCCGCGTGACCCAGCCGCCGCCCGAGTATTCGCGAGTCAACCTGTCGAGCGATCCCATCTACCGATACCTTCGCATCACGAAGGGCGGACCCGGCGGCGTGGCCGGAGTGGTAGCCGAGCAAGACCTCGTCGACTCGGCATGGATGCAGCGGCTGCGCCGCATCCACCAGCTGCAGAGCGCCTGGTGGGTGTTCGCCACGGCTGAGCACTCACGGTTCCAGCACGCCCTCGGCGCCATGCACCTCGCAGGAGAGTGGACTCGCCATCTGTATCCGTCGCTGCGCGCCTCGTGCGCCGAGACGCCTTCGGCGCCGGTCGTCGAGGAGACGATGCGCATCGCAGGCCTCCTGCACGATGTTGGCCACGGGCCGTTCGGCCATTTCTTTGACGAGAACTATCTCGACACCTGGGGCATCGACCACGAGGTCATCGGGCGGGCTCTGATCACGGGCGAGCTGGCCGGCCACATCGGATCGCTGGGCGCCTCTCCGAGCGCCGACTTCGAGCCAGGGGAGCGGATCGATCCTAATTGGGTTGCTTATTTGATCTCGTCGGCTGAGCTGGACGGCTTCAAGCCGCCCGACTGGCTGGCGGCACTAAAGCCCGCGCTCGTGGGCGCGTATTCGGCCGACAACATGGACTACGTCCCTCGCGACTCTTATATATGTGGCGTCGCGGCGGGCCCGGTCGACGTGCAGCGGATCATTCACTACTCGTTCATCTCGGAGCGCGGCCTGACGCTTCACAGCCATGCCGCCGAGGCCCTCTACATGTTCCTCAACGCCAGGCTGTACCTGTACCACCAGGTCTACTTCCATCGGACGGTGCGCCGGATCGATCTCCAGCTGCGTGAGGTATTTCGGCCGACGCTCGAGGCCCTGCTCGGCGGCAACCCGCTCTCCCGGCTCGATCGGTACCAGGCGCTCACCGAATGGTCTTTGCTGTCCGAGGTCAGCCGCTGGGGCCTCGGCCAGGGCGATGCGCAGCAGCGGGAGCTCGGGGCGGCATGGGCCGACGTGGTCGCCCGCAAGCTCAAGTGGAAGCTGATCTACCAGGGACACACCGACGCGAGGGACATCCCAAGCGGCGCGTTGAGCGTGACCCGGGAGCAGTTTGCGCAGCAGCTCAGGGAGCGCCTGCCGAAAAACCTGCACGACATAGTTTTCGAGGTCGACGTCGCGGCGCAGGAATCCCGCGCCTTCAACCCCATGACCGAGACCGCCGACATCCTCCTCTACGACCCTCTGGAGGACCGCTACCAGCAGAGCCGGGTGCTCGACCTTTTCAAGCGCCTGCCGGTGCGCATGGCGCTGTTCAGGATCTTTGCGCACGACGAGACGCACCGCGCCGAGCTCATCCGCGCCGCGAACGAGGTGCTCGGACTCGCCTAGCGATCAGAAGTCGTCGTCGCCGCCGTAATCCCCGCCGCCGAAGTCATCGCCGCCGCCCATGTCATCTCCACCGCCCATGTCGCCGAAATCTCCGCCGTCACTCTCACCTGAGCTGACGGTGGCGAACGTCGAAACGAGCCGGCGTAGCGCCGGCTTGCCGCAGTGCGGACAGGGTGGGTCGGGCGACGAGAACCTCGGGAGCAGCGACGTCGAGCGCTTGCCGCACTCCTCGCATCGGTACTCGTATATCGGCATCCCTACGATTATCCGAGTGATCGAGATCAAGCGCATCCGAGAGGCGGCCGAGCGGGCGCGGCCGCACGTGCTGCGGACGCCCCTGGTCCCCGTCGATGGCGCGCTGCTGAAGCTTGAATGTCTCCAGCCGACGGGGAGCTTCAAGGTACGCGGCTTTTTCGCGGCGGCGCTGGCGATGCCACAAGAAAAGCTCCGACGTGGCCTGATCACCGTGAGCGCCGGCAACGCCGCACAGGCATGCGCGTACGTCGCCAAGAAGCTGGGCGTCCCGTGCCGCGTGGTCATGTTCGATACCGCTCCGCCGCCCAAAGTCGAAGGCGTCAAACGCTGGGGAGCGATTCCAATCCCGATGCCGCGCGAAGAGGTCTTTCAGTGGATGGCAGCGGAAGGCTGGAACAAGGAGCCCGAGGCGTTCATCCATCCGTTCGCGGAACCCGAGGTCATGGCCGGTCACGGCGGCCTGGGGCTGGAGCTCCTCGAGGACGTGCCGGACCTTGCGCGGGTCCTCGTGCCCGTCGGAGGGGGCGGGCTGGTCGGAGGCATCGCTTCGGCGATCAAAGGTGTGCGTCCCGAGGTCGAGGTGATCGGCGTGCAGTCGGATGGCTACGCGCTCTGGACCCGCAGCCTCGAGGCGGGCGGGCCGGTCGCGATCAAGCCGGACACGATCGCCGATGGCACCGCAGCCCCATTCGACCCGCGGATGTTCGAGCTCCTTAAAGAATGCGTAGACCGCTGGCTCACGGTACCGGAGCCAAGGCTTCGCTCTGCCGTCCCTGAGCTTGCCTCGGCCGCAAAAGTCGTTGCCGAGGGCGCCGGCGCCCTCACTTACGCCGCGCTCGAACAGCTCGAGCCTGGACCGCGGACGGTTGCGGTGGTGAGCGGCGGTAACATCGATCCCAGGCTGCTCGCCGATCTCCTCAGCTGAGCTGCGGCGCCACCCTGTTCATTGCCCATGGGCCACGCTTGATCAGCGCGATCAGCATCCAGACGAAAAGGGCGGCCGCCGGGATCGAAAGGACGACAGATATCCAATAAGTCCACGACGGCAGGCTGAAACCCTGTGCCGCCGAGAGGGATGGACCGACAAAGATGGTGATGATGTTCAGCGGGAGTGAGATCGTGCTGAAGCCCAGCAACACCAGCACGACGTAATACATCCAGGTCCACCGTTTGAGTGCGCCGACGATGACGACCACGCAGATGGCGACGCCAATGACTGCCGACACCCACAGAGCCACTCCCAACACCGAGGTCATGACTTCGGTGAAGCCAGGCGGCGCCTGGCTCGTCGCCGGCTGAAGCTGCTCCTGGCGCTGGATGCTCTGATTGATCGCCTGAGTCATCGGTCCGCCCATCCAGAACGGCGTCGTCAGGGTGTAAAGAGCCGACACCGCGTACCAGCCCGCCATCGCGTACTGGAGTGGCCTCGTCCACGATGTGGGTTGGCGCGCGATAGAGGGAGCCGGCTGGTAGCCGGCCGGCGGCCCGGACTGACCACTTGGCACCCAGGCTGATCCATTCCAGCGAGACCGACCGTCGTGGGAAAGCGTGCTCGTCCACTGCTGGCCGTCCCAGTAGTACATGCCGTCCGGTGAGAGCCTCATGCTCACGCGCTCAACACCTCTTCGCAGATGCGCAGCGTGGACTGGATGTCCTCCGCCGTGATCCCGTAATGCGTGACGAAGCGAACGCGATGCGGGCCGGTCGCCCCGCCGAGCAGTCCGCGCCTGCGGCACTCCGCTTCGAAGTCGGCGCCGCGAATGTTCTCCAGGTCGAAAAAGACGAGGTTCGTCTGCACGCGCGAGAGGTCGCACGTGACTCCTGGCAGCTCAGCCAATCCCTCCGCGAGCGTCCTCGCGTTGGCATGGTCCTCCGCCAGCCGATCGACCATCGTTTCGAGCGCGATCAGCCCGGTCGCCGCGATCACTCCCGACTGCCTCATGGCGCCGCCGAGCCGCTTGCGCCATCGCCGGGCCTGGTCGACCGCTTCGGCGCTGCCGCAGAACATGCTTCCCGCCGGGCAGGCGAGGCCTTTAGAGAGGCAGAACGTCACGGTGTCCCCGCACGCGGCGATGTCTGCGACGTCAGTTCCGCTGGCGACCGCGGCGTTGAACATCCGGGCGCCGTCGAGGTGTACGCGCAGTCCGAGAGCGCGGGCAGCGTCAGATGCGGCGCGGAGATCCTCGAGCGGCCACACGATCCCGCCGTGGCGGTTGTGCGTGTCCTCGAACGTCACGGCTGCGGTGATCGGCTGATGTACGTCGTCGCGCGGCCTCAGCGCGGCCTCGATCTGCGCAGGCGACATGACGCCGGCTTTGGTGGCCACCGGCCTGATCTGAACGCCCGATATGACCGCGGCCCCGGCGCCCTCATATAGAAAGACGTGAGCCTCGGCGTCGGCGATCATCTCTTCGCCTGTGCGGGCGTTGACCGCAACGCCCACCACGTTGCCCATGGTGCCGCTCGGCAGGAACACCGCGGCTTCCTTCCCGAGGCGTGCAGCGGACACCTCCTCCAGCTCGTTGACCGCCGGGTCGTCCCCGAAAACGT
>JBGPYE010000105.1:0-6247 GCA_041493095.1 Candidatus Dormibacteraceae bacterium | reverse complement strand
CGACCTCTTCTCGGGCGGTGGCCTCTCCCGCTTCAGCGTCGTGGCCATGGGCATGAACCCGTACATCAACGCCACGATCATCATGCAGCTGATGACGGTGATCTCCGAACGGATCAAGGAGATCTCCAAAGAGGGTGAGGCAGGGCGGCGCCGGATCACCCGCTGGAGCCGCTACCTCACCGTCGCTCTTGGTGCAGGCCAGGCCTACGGGTTCACAGTTCTCTTTCAGAACACCACGCCTTCCATCCTCGGCCCGCTCGACTGGTTCCAGCGCCTGCAGATCGTCCTGGTCCTGACCGCGGGCACGGTGATGCTGATGTGGTTCGGTGAGCTCATCACCGAGTACGGAATCGGCAACGGCGTCTCGCTGATCATCTTCGCCGGCATCATCGGCCGCGGTCCGCAGGGCGTCGCGGCGGTCTTCAGCGCGCACTCCACCGGCGGCGGCCTCGCCGACTACGTGCCCTACATCATCTTCGGCCTGATCGCGCTGGGAATGACCGCGGTGATCATCGAGGTGCAGCAGGCGGTGAGGAAGATCCCTATCCAATCGGCGCAACGCACGGTGGGCCTGAAGCAGGTGCAGAGCCGCGCCAGCTTCCTGCCCCTACGCGTCAACCACGCCGGCGTCATCCCGATCATCTTCGCCATCTCGGTAATGTTCCTGCCGACCATCCTGGCCAACTACTTCACGGGCGCGCCGCCTGACACCTGGTACTACAAGGCTGCGGCGTGGGTGAGAGGTAACTTCGCGCCCGACACATCGAACCTGCCGATGGCGATCACCTATAACGCTCTCTATTTCGCATTCACGTTCGGCTTCACGTACTTCTACACGGCAATCACGTTCGACGTGAATGATGTGGCCGACAACCTCAAACGCTACTCGAGCTTCATCCCGGGAATCCGCCCGGGCCGTCCGACCGCGGACTATCTCGCCGCGGTCATGAACCGAGTGACATTCGCCGGCGCCACATTCCTGGGGTTCATCACCGTCATCTTGCCCATCGCCACCGCGAAGATCTCGGGCATCCCGCATCAACAGATGTACCTCGGAGGCACAGCCATACTCATCGTCGTGGGCGTCGCCCTCGATACGATGAAGCAGCTGCAAACGCAGCTGGTCATGCGCCAATACAGGGGGTTCATCAAGTGAACTTGCTGCTCTATGGCGCCCCCGGCAGCGGCAAAGGCACGCAGGCCAACATGCTCCGCACGCATTTCGGCATCCCGCACATCGCCACGGGCGACATGCTTCGCGGCGAGATCCAGGCCGGCACCGAGTTCGGGCGGCTTGCCCAGCCCATCCTGGCGGCGGGCCAGTACGTGTCGGACGACATCATGATCGCGATCATCAACAACCGGCTGCAGCAGCCCGACTCCAAGCGCGGCTTCATCGTCGACGGCTTCCCCCGCACGATCCCGCAGGCGGTAGCCCTCGACACCCTGATGCAAGGGCTCGGCCGTCGCTTCGACCGCGTCCTCTACCTCAAGGTCGACACCGGCGAGCTGCTCCGGCGCCTGTCCGGCCGGCTCGTCTGCCCCAAGTGCCAGCGCACCTACCCGCCCGCTACGGAAGCCTGCGCCGCCGACGGCAGCGAGCTCGTCCAGCGGGATGACGACAAGGCTGAGGCGGTCAAGCCGCGGATCGAGATCTACCTTCAGAAGACGATCCCGGTGCTCGAGCACTACCGGGGGGAGGGCCTGGTTTCCGAGATCGACGGCACGGGAACAATCGATGAGATAAGCCGCCAGGTCCTGGCTGCCGTGACCGCCCCGTCCACCAACAGGCAAACCGCATGATCAACCTCAAAACCGCCCACGAGATCGACCTAATGGCCCGCGCGGGCAGCTTGCTCGCGTCCGTGCTCCCGCCTCTGAAGGAGGCGTGCGAACCCGGAGTCAAGACGATCGAGCTCGACCGCATCGCCGACCGACTCATCCGAGAGGGCGGCGCGACCCCCGGATTCCTCGGTTACCACGGCTTCCCGCGTTCGATCTGCGTCTCGATCAACGACGAGGCCGTTCATGGGATCCCCGGCAGCCGCAAGATCGTGGCGGGAGACCTGGTCAGCCTGGACCTGGGGCTGGTCCTGGAAGGCTTCTGGGCTGACGTCGGGATCACCGTCGGCGTCGGGAAGATCTCCAAGGAGGCCCAGAGCCTGCTCAAGGTGACCGAGGAGGCCCTCTACATCGGGATCGACAAGGCCCGCCCGGGCGGTTACCTGGGCGACGTGTCGTCCGCGATCCAGAAGCACGTGGAGGCGGCCGGTTTCTCGGTTATCCGCCAGTTCGTCGGCCACGGCATCGGCCGCCAGATGCACGAGGACCCCCAGGTGCCGAACTTCGGCACCGCCGGTGCCCCGCCCCGGCTCAAGGCCGGGATGACCCTGGCGATCGAGCCGATGGTCAACGCCGGCTCCCACGAGGTGTACATGAAGCCGGATGGCTGGACGATCTGCACCGCCGACGGCCGCCTATCGGCCTATTTCGAGCACACGGTCGCGATCACGGACCGGGGGCCGGTCGTCCTGACCGCCAATCCCCTCAGTTAGCCAGGTTTGGTACAATCGCCGTTCGTGCCCCAACGCCCCTCACTCGTGAAGGGGGTCGTGGTGGAGCCTCTCCCCAACGGCGTATACCGGGTTGAGCTCGAGAACGGGGCGAAAGTCCTGGCTCACGTCGCCGATCGTGCAGGCACCCATTTCACCCGGCTCCTCGCTGGGGACAAGGTGGGGGTCGAGCTTGCGAAGAGCGACCGGTCGCGAGGGCGAATTCGAGAGATTTGGAGATGAAGGTACGACCGTCCGTCAAGAAGATGTGTCCCAGCTGCAAGGTGATCAAGCGCAATGGGGTGGTCCGCGTGATCTGCTCCAAGACGCCCAAGCACAAGCAGAGGCAGGGCTAAAGGACTAAATGGCAAGAATCGCCGGCGTAGACATACCCCCGCAGAAGCGTGCCGTCATCTCGCTGACCTACATCATGGGCATCGGCAACACGACCGCGCGCAAGCTCATCAAGACGGCGGGTATCAACCCGGATACCAGGGTCAAGGACCTCAGCGAAGAGGAGGTCGGACGCCTGCGTCAGATCATCGACCGCATGGCCACCGCCAAGGAGCTTCTGATCGAGGGTGACCTCCGCCGCGAGGTGGCCCAGAACATCAAGCGCATGACCGAGATCGGCTCCTACCGGGGCTCTCGCCACCGCCGCGGCCTTCCCGTGCGCGGCCAGCGCACCCGCACCAACGCCCGGAGCCGCCGTGGTCCGAAACGCGCGGTCGCCGGCAAGAAGAAGGTGAAAGCGGGCAAGTAATGACCAAAAAGAAAGTGGTCCGCACACGCCGCCGGGAGCGCAAGAACGTCGTCAACGGGCAGGCTCACATCCAGAGCACGTTCAACAACACCATCATCTCGATCAGTGACATCGACGGAAACGTGATCTCCTGGGGCTCGGCCGGCGCGCAGGGCTTCAAGGGGAGCCGCAAGTCGACGCCGTTTGCCGCCCAGCAGACCGCCGAGGCGACGGCCAAGAGGGCGCTCGAGCATGGCATGCGCTCGATCGAGGTGTTCGTGCGCGGCCCGGGTGCGGGACGCGAGGCGGCAATCCGCTCCCTCCAGGCGACCGGCCTCGAGGTCAGCGCCATCACAGACGTGACGCCGATCCCGCACAACGGGTGCCGGCCTCCTAAGAGGAGAAGGGTTTAGTGGCCAACTACAGCGGTCCGGTTTGCCGTTTCTGTCGACGCGAGGGCGCCAAGCTCTACCTGAAGGGCGAGCGGTGCTACACGCCGAAGTGCGCCATCGAGCGCCGCGCGTTCGCGCCCGGTATGCACGGGCAGGCACGCAAGCGCAAGACGTCGGACTACGGTTTGCAGCTGCGCGCGAAGCAGAAGGCGCGTCGCATCTACGGCCTGCTTGAGAAGCAGTTCCGCAACTACTTCACCGCGGCGGCGACCGAGCCGGGCGTGACAGGTGTGAACCTGCTCCGCCACCTCGAGCTTCGCCTCGACAACGTGATCTACCGGCTCGGCCTGGGCACGTCGCGCAAGCAAGCCCGACAGCTCGTTTCGCACCGCCACTTCGAGGTCAACGGGAAGACGGTCAACGTGCCGTCCTACCAGCTCAAGGTGGGGGACGTGCTGAAGGTCAAGCCCGCGAACGGCGTGACCGATGTAGCGCTCGAGTCATCCAAGGTGCGGCCGGTGCCGTCATGGCTTTCATTCAGCGCGGACGACAAGTCCGCCAAGATCCTCGCCCGGCCAGAGCGCAATGAGATGGAGACGGGCATCGAGGAACAGTTGATCGTCGAGTTCTATTCACGGTAAAGGGAGTTCCCAATTGGCAATTGACACCCAGATGACAGTCACCCCCCAGGTGCGCAAGCTCGAGACGAGCGCGAACTACGGAAAGTTCGACATCGAGCCGCTTGACCCGGGGTTCGGCACCACGCTCGGCAACACGCTTCGACGCGTGCTGCTTTCGTCGCTGTGGGGCGCCGCGGTCACGTCGATCCAGATCGACGGCGTCGCTCACGAGTTCACGGCCATCCCGCACGTCAAAGAGGACGTGACCGAGGTCATCCTCAACCTCAAGAAGCTGTGCCTGAAGAGCTTCACCGAGGACCCAGTGACCCTGATCCTGGACGTCAAGGGCCCGGCCGAGGTGCGCGCCTCGCACATCCAGGCCTCTTCCGACGTCGAGATCGTCAACCCGGACCTCTACATCTGCACCCTGGCGGCCAAGGGCCACCTGCGGATGGAGCTGAACGTCGAGCGGGGCAAGGGCTACGTCCCGGCCGAGCGCAACAAGCGCGAGGGCCAGCCCATCGGCGTGATCCCCATCGACGCGATCTTCTCCCCGGTCGAGAAGGCCAACTTCACGGTCGAGAAGACGCGTGTCGGCCAGTCGACCGACTACGACCGCCTGCTGATCGAGGTCTGGACGGACGGGACGATGTCCCCCGAGGAAGCGGTCAGCCACGCGGCTGAGCTCTTCACCCAGCACCTGAACCTCTTCGTCCGGTTCCGCGACTCGATCGAGAAGCACGAGGCCGAGATGCGTGGCGAGAAGGCGGGCCAGAACCGCCTGATGGACACGCCGATCGAGGAGCTCGACCTCTCGGTTCGCGCATTCAACTGCCTGAAGGCGAACGAGATCCAGACCGTGGGCCAGCTGCTCCAGAAGCGTGAGGAGGAGCTGCTCGCGCTGCGCAACTTCGGGCGCAAGTCCCTCGACGAGATCAAGGAGAAGCTGGTCGAGAAGGGCTTCATCAAGCCCGAGGAGATGGGCACGGTCCTCCGGGGCTAGCTCACCGCATGCGTCATCAGAAGAGCGGCCGCCACTTCAATCGAGACACGGACTCGCGCAAGGCGCTGATGCGCAACCTGTGCACGTCCCTGCTCGAGAGCGGCCGCATCACGACCACCGAGCCGAAGGCCAAAGAGCTGACGCGATGGGTGGCTCGTTTGATCACCACGGCGAAGGGCCAGGACCTCAATGCGCGCCGCGCCGTGGCTCAGGAGATCTCTAAGCCCGAAGTGGTCGAGCGCCTCTTCTCAAACCTGATCCCGCGCCTGGCCGAACGGCCGGGCGGCTACACGCGGATCATCCACAAGGGCCCACGCCTGGGCGACGCCGCACCAATGGTGATCATCGAACTCGTCGACTAATCCGGATTCGATCAGTTAAAAAGTGAATATCAAAGTCGTGCTGGAGTACGACGGAAGTGAATTTGCCGGCTGGCAGCAGCAGGCACACGGCAGAACTGTCGAAGCCGAGCTGAAGAGAGCGCTTCGCGAGATCACCGGCCAGGAGCTGAAGGTGTACGCGGCGGGTCGGACCGATGCGGGTGCCCACGCCGAAGGCCAGGTCGTGAGCTTCCAAACCGATGGGCGGATCTCCCCCCGCAGATTGGTCGCGGCGCTAAACGCAAAGCTTCCCGACGACGTGGCGGTCCTTTCCGCGGCGGAGGTGCCCGACACCTTCCACGCTCGCTACTCCGCCCGCTGGCGCCGCTACCGCTACCGCTACCTGGACCGGCCGTCCCGGCCGGCGCTCGAGCGAGGGCGCTGCTGGCAGGTTCGCGGTCCGCTGGATGCCGACGCGATGGCGAAAGCCGCGAAGGCTCTCGTCGGCAAGCACGACTGGACCAGCTACTGCTCGGCCTCAGAGCCACCCGACGGGCGGGTGCGCGAAATGCGGTCCGCCCGCGTTTTGCGGCGCGGCGATGTGGTCGAGCTCGAGCT
>JBGPYE010000208.1:0-3839 GCA_041493095.1 Candidatus Dormibacteraceae bacterium | reverse complement strand
GACGCAGCCGGAAGAGTAATCGTCGTCACCGGAGCAGCCAAAGGCATCGGCCGCGCCCTCGCGGAAGGCTTCGCCAGGGCCGGAGCCGAGGCTGTGATCGTTGCGGACGTCGATGGCGACGGAGCCTCAGCGACCGCGCGAGAGATTGGAGGCACGGCAGTCCAGTGCGACGTATCGCGCGAGTCAGATGTGAAAGGACTGATCGACCAGGTCGTAGCCAAGCACGGCCGGATCGACATCTTCTGTTCGAATGCAGGGATCGCAGTCGGTGGTGGGACCGAGGCGCCGAACGAGCAGTGGCAGCGCATCTGGGACGTCAACGTGATGAGTCACGTCTTCGTCGCGCGCCACGCGTTACCCGGAATGCTGAGCCGAAACGAGGGCTATCTCCTCGGCACCGTCTCCGCCGCCGGCTTGCTCAACCACGTTTTCGCGGCCCCGTATGGCGTGACCAAAGCAGCCGCCCTGTCCTTCTTCGAGTGGCTGTCGATCGCGCATGGGGAAGAGGGCATCCGGGTCTCGTGCCTGTGCCCGCAGGGCGTAAAGACGGACATGCTCGCCGCCGAGCGAAGGCTGGGCCTCGAGTTCCTGACCGACAACGCACTCGAGCCTCAAGCCGTGGCCGAAATCGTCCTGCAGGGAATCCGAGACGAGAAGTTCCTGATCCTTCCGCACCCTGAAGTCGCCGACTACTTCCGGCGCAAGGCGGACGACTATGACCGCTGGTTGAAAGGCATGCGAAGACTTCGGGCCAAGATCCTCTCCGCGTCCCGCTGAATGCGCTGGATCTCCCTGATCGCCGGCATCGCGTTCGTTGCCCTGGCCTTCGCGGCCGCGACACGTGTAGCGGACACGCGCGAAGGCCTGGTAGCGGAGGTGGTCACCCTGTTTTCCGGCCTGGCGGGCGTAACCCTGGTCCTCTATGGCCTCTTCGCCGGCGTCCGTCCGGCGTCAAAACCAGGTGTGGCTCGCACGCCTACGCCTCCAGCGCGCCCGCCATCCAGTCGCGACCTGGCAATCGGAGCGGGCGGCCTCGGCCTCGCTGCGGTCCTGCTCGGCGGGCTCTTCATCACAGCCGGCTGGCAGTGGGCCGCGCTTGGCTTTGTGATCCTGCTGCCGATGATCGCCGGCAGCGCCTTCTTATGCGGCCGATTCCTGCGGGCGCGCTGAGCTAGCCGCCCAGGGCGAGTATTTCTCCGACGAGATAGAGCGACCCACAGACGAGCACGTTGCCGTCCGGCCCGGCAAGGTCGCGTGCGCGCTGCAGAGCTGCGGGAGCGGGAACTACGGCGTGGCCATCGGCGCCGTATGTCTTCGCCAGGAGCTCGGCCGCGACGGCATGACCGGCGGCGCTCGCCGGCTCGGTGAACACAACCGCATCCGGCTTCAGAGTTCGAAGTGCCGCCAGTAGCTGAACCGGATCGCGCTCGGTGAGCATGGCGAAGACCGCAACGAGCCGCTCGTCGCCGATCAACCGGCGAAGGGTGGCGCCGGCCTTGGTCATCGCGGCGGGATTGTGGCCGCCATCGAGGATCACACGCGGCTCGTGCGCGATCACCTGGAGGCGGCCCGGCCAGCGCGTGGACTGGAGGCCCTTGCGCACGTCATCGTCGGTGACCTCATCGAGCAAATGAGCTGCGGCGACTGCTATGGCTGCGTTGACAGGTTGGTAGTCACCGACCAGTGGCAGGGTCAGCTCGTTGTGGTCGAATCCGGGACCTTTAACGCTCAGGGTGTGGCCGTCCCATCCGCGTGAGCTCGACTCCACTCGAATGTCTCGGCCCAATACCCACATAGGCGATGCCGCCGCGCGCGCGTGCTCTTCGACGATCTCTAGCGCCACGCCTTCGCAGCCGGTCACGACCTGGTTGTGTGGCTTGATGATCGCGGCCTTCTCGTGAGCGATCTGCTCGATCGTGTCGCCGAGATATTTCTGGTGGTCGAGGTCGACGTTGGTGATCACCGCGACTCCAAGATCCAGCGCGTTCGTGGCGTCGAGCCTTCCCCCGAGACCGACCTCGCAGACGAGCCAATCGATCCTCGGCGCCAGGTAGGCCAGCGCGATCGCGGTGAGCATCTCGAACTCGGTGGCCTGGCCCATCTCGGCGGCCACGACGTCGAGCGTCGGGATCAGCGCCTCGAGGGTTTCTACGAATTCGGCTTCGGCGATCGGCGTGCCATTCACCTCGATGCGCTCCGCGTACGAGATCAGGTGGGGCTTGGGCATGAACCCGACATTGCGTCCGGCCGCCTGCAGGATCGCGGCCAGGCACGCACCAGTCGACCCCTTGCCGTTGGTGCCCGCGATCAGCGCGCCGCTCAGCCCTCGGTCGGGGCTACCCATCCGATCGAGGATCGCGCGAGTCCTCTCAGTTCCAAGCTTCATCCCGAAGCGACCCTGCTTCGAGATGTAGGCAAGCGCCTCCTCGTAGGTCAACGGAGCAGCGCTACGCGACTACAGCTTCGATCGCGGCGAACTCTGACTCGGTCGAAACCAATCGCGTCATGCGCAGGCCAGCCCTGGCGAGGAGCTCTCGATACTCGTCGGTCGTCCGCTCCTTGCCACCCAGCACGACCATCATGTTGAGGTCGCTCATCACCGACAGCAGCGATTCGGTCGGGTGCTCGATCCGTTCCGCGAGCTCCCTCTCCAGGATCACGAGTCTCGCCTGGGCGTTCATCGCGCTCCGGCACGTTTGAAGAATGCCGAGCGCCCGCTCGTCGTCCCAGTCATGCACGATCGACTTGAGAAGGTAAACGTCACCGCCCGAAGGCACCGCTTCGAAAAAACTCCCCTCATGGAGCGTGACCCGGTCGGCGACGCCGGCCGCGGCGAGCTTCTTCTCCGCGCCGGCCAGTCCTTGCGCGAGGTCGAACAGGATCCCTCGCATCCCGGGGTGCGCCTCAAGGACGGCGATCAGCAGCGCGCCGTTGCCGCCGCCGACGTCCACCACGGTATGTGCACCGCCGAAGTCAAATCCGGCGGTGAAGGACTCAGCGACGCGGCTCGAGAGCTCGACCATCGCTGCGTTGAAGTTTTTCGCGGCTTCGGGGTCCTCAGACAGCTGGTCCCAGCGGCTCTTTCCGAAGACGTGCTCGAATGCCGGTTTGCCCGTGCGCAACGTGTACATGAGGTCGCCCCATGCTTGATATGCCTCCTCGCCCTGCATGATGGCCATGTTCCGAAGGCCAGGCTGGTCCGACCGAAAGCTGTCGGAGAGAGGGGTCGCATCAAATCGCCCGTCGGGCAGCTCGTTAAAGAAGCTCCACGCTGCCAGGCCTCGAAGCATCCTGCGCAATGACGGCCCATCGGTCCCGCTCAATGCGGCCAGCTCATCGGCGGTTTTCGGCTCCTTGGCAACCAGGTCGGGAAGCTGCAGCCGGCAGGCGGCCACGACCATCTGAAAGACCCGGAATCCGTTGACAAGTCGGTGCGCCTCGATTGATGGCCTCACGGCCTGCGCCGGACCTCGGCCTCAAAGGTGTTCTTGATGAGCATCGCGCGCGTCATCGGGCCCACCCCGCCTGGATTGGGGGTCAGCCAGCCCGCCACCTCATCGACGCCGGGACCGAGGTCGCCCACCTGGCGGCCATCGGACCAGTTGGTGCTGACGTCGACGACCGACGCGCCCGGCTTGACCATGTCCCGGGTGATGAGGTTTGCCTTACCGGCCGCCGCGACAAGCAGGTCGGCGTTTCGTGTGTGAACCGCGAGGTCTCTGGTCTTTGTGTGGCAAACGGTGACCGTGGCGTTGCGCCGCAGCAGGAGCAGCGCCGTGGGTTTGCCAACGAGGTTGCTCCGCCCGACGACGACAGCATTCGCGCCCTCGATCGGAATG
>JBGPYE010000183.1:0-4461 GCA_041493095.1 Candidatus Dormibacteraceae bacterium | reverse complement strand
GTGCCGTGCTCGTAGCGATGGACGGTTCGCGGCGACCGCGCCAGGAGAGCAGATAGCTCTCGTCGGGCACGGGCGCTCGAATACCTCTCGAGGGCCTGACCGCCCGACAGCATCAACCCGACCACGGCCCCGGCGAGGTACTGGCCCAGGACCAACGACCCCGCCATCGCCAGAAGAGCAATGAGATCTACTCCGGTTTCGCGACGGAGCAGGTCGCGCACCACGGAGATTCCCAGCGGGATCAGCGCGAAGACGACGGCGGCCGCCCAGGCGATATCAGCGGGTGCATGAGCTCCCACGAGCCACAGCACCGAGCCGGAGAGGACAGCGGCCAGGACGATGAGGAGAATCGCGGCCGGGCTTCCTTCCAATGGCGGGCTCTCTGATCGATGACCTCCGGGTATGCGGATCGCCCGGCCGGCCGCCCACCGCCAGGCACTGGACAGCCACGCGTGGCGGATCTCCCACGACAGCATCAGCGGGCTCGGTCTGTGTCGCTGCCTGCGAATCGGACCTCGAGCACGCCTGGCACGGTCAATGCCACGGACTCGGCGAGCCTGCGGCCGGATCCCTGGGCAAGCTGGATTGTGACCACGCCGGCGGCGACCCGGACAGCGCCATGGTCGGGACCGAAGCCGATCTCGGCTAGTCTGAGCCCAATCTCCGACTCGATGTCAGCGTCGCGTCGAGCGATCACTCTGACAAGGTCGCGACGGCTCAGGATGCCGACCATGCGGCGGCCCCTCATAACCGGGACCCGCTTGATGCCCGCGTCCAACATGATCCGCGCGGCTCGGGAAACTTCGCTGTTCGCCGAGACTGTCAGCACCTTTCGAGTCATGACATCAGCCACGACTTTGGGCGCCCGTCCAGCGGTCGGCGCCGGCGGCATCGCTTGAGTGCGGGGATCAGGTCGCGTCTCAATAGGCAGAAGATCAGCCTCGGAAACTATGCCCACGAGCCCACCCTTGTCATCGACTACCGGCAGCGCCGATATGCCGCGGTCAACCAGCAGCTCCGCGGCGGTCTTGATGCCTGTGTCCGGAGTCACAGCAATGACCGGATGCGACATGATGTCCGATACCTTCACCTGACCAAGCTGGGCCATGGCGGCCGAGAGCGACAGGTACGGGCGACCCTTCGTCGCCGGGCCGTATGGCCCTGACCGATGTTCTGGCGAGCCGGCGTTAAATGAGCCGCATGACGATTGCCGCCGACCCGACCTCGCGGCCAGGGCCGGTCGGCATAGAGCTGATTGAAGCCGCCCGCCTGACCCCGGCCGAGGTGGTAAGCCGCCTGAAGAGCGCCGAGTTTGGGCTCACTGCACACGAGGCGAACGTACGGCTTGGCCGCTTCGGTCCCAACGCGATTCGCAGCCATGGCGCGAGGCCTCTCGCCGTGCTCGGGCGCCAGCTACGCAACCCGCTGCTCATCCTGCTGGCGGCGGCCACTGTCACGTCGCTGATCGTTGGCCAGCGGACCGACGCTCTCATCATCCTGGCCATCGTCGGCCTCAGCGTCGGGCTCGGATTCTTCAACGAGTACCGGTCTGAACGCGTTGTCGAAGCGCTGCACGCCAGCATCCGGCACCTGTCTCTAGTGTTACGGGACGGCCATCAGACGACGCTCGACGTCACCGAGCTGGTACCGGGTGATGTGGTGCTGCTTCGAACGGGCGACCTCGTGCCCGCCGATCTCCGCTTACTGGAAGCTCGAGAGCTCGAGTGCGACGAAGCCGTACTTACTGGCGAAGCGATGCCCAAGACGAAGCGCTCAGAACCGCAGGAGGAGGCGGACCCGATCGAGCTTGGGCTTCGATCGGTCGCCTACATGGGCACGACTGTGCGAGGTGGGACTGGGAGAGGCATCGTTGTGCAGACCGGCTCCCGCACGGCTTTCGGGAAGATCGCGCTCCGTTTGGGTGAGCGCCAACCGGAAACCGTCTTCCAGTGCGGGCTCCGCAGCTTTTCGATCCTCCTCGTTCGCGTCACCGCCGTCTTGGCGGGCGGTATTTTCGTGGCGAATTCGCTGCTGGGCCGCTCGATACTGGAGTCGGCACTCTTCTCCTTGGCGATCGCGGTCGGGCTGACGCCTCAGCTGCTGCCGGCGATCGTAACCATCAGCCTGGCGTCTGGAGCACGCAACCTCGCCCGCAAGCGTGTCGTGGTCAAGCGGCTGATCAGCATCGAAGACCTGGGCAACATCGAGATCCTGTTCACGGACAAGACGGGCACCCTGACGGAGGGCCGAGTCACCTTCCAGGAGGCCATCGACCCGGCGGGGTCGCCTAGCGAGGACGTGTTGCGCCTCGGCGTGCTCTGCTCGGCCGGCGATGGCTCGGACGGATCGGCGTCTGGCAACGCCCTGGACGCGGCGCTGCTTGCCACGGGTGCCTTGCCGGCCGGCTATCGACCCGTCGATCGGTTGCCATTCGACCACGAGCGCCGGCTCATGTCGGCGCTCGTCGACGCTCCCGACGGCATTCGGCTGCTGATCACCAAGGGAGCGCCCGAGTCCCTCTTGCCGCGATGCATCGACGTGCCGCCGGCCGCCCATTCGACGCTGGACCGGCTTTTTGGATCAGGGGCCAGGGTGGTCGCAGTCGCAAGCCGCGGCTGGCACGGCGAGCCCATGTGCACCCAGGCGGATGAGCGAGACCTTCAACTCAAAGGCTTCATCACGTTCCTCGACGCACCGAAGGCCGACGCCGCCGAGTCGCTTGCCAAGCTCAAGGCTCTGGGCGTACAGGTCAAGATCGTCACCGGCGACAACGTGCTCGTCGCCGAATCCGTCTGCCGCTCACTCGGTCTCGACTACGGTGAAGCGATCACCGGGCCGGAGCTGGAGAAGCTCAGTGACGAGGAGCTGCTGGAGCTGATTCCGCGCACCGGCATCTTCGCGCGAGTCTCGCCAGACCAGAAATCACGAATCATCGTGGCCCACCGCGGCCTCAACAAGGACGTCGGCTTCCTCGGTGATGGAGTCAACGACGCGGTGGCTCTGCGCGATGCCGACGTCGGCATCTCGGTGGACACCGGCAGCGAGGTCGCCAAAGATGCGGCCGACATCGTCCTGCTCGGCAAGGATCTGGGGATTCTCGCCGGCGGAGTGCTCGAGGGCAGGCGGATCTTCTCCAACACCATGAAGTACGTGTTGATGGGAACGTCGTCCAACTTCGGCAACATGCTCAGCGCCGCCGGCGGATCGCTGCTCTTGAACTTCCTGCCGATGACGCCGACCCAGATTCTCCTCAACAACCTGCTCTACGACGCCGGCGAGATGACCATACCCACCGATCGGGTCGACCAAGAGCTGCTGCAGCGACCCGCGCAATGGGACCTCCGGCTGATTCGCCGCTTCATGATTTTCTTCGGCCCGATCAGCTCGATCTTCGATTTCATGACGTTCGGCGTGATGCTCTTCGTATTTCACGCGCGCGGCAGCCTGTTTCAGACAGCGTGGTTTTCCGAATCGCTGGCCACCCAGAGCCTGGTCATCTTCGCCATCCGTACGCGGCGTTCACCATTCTTCCGGAGCCGCCCCGGCCTCACCCTGACCATCGGAATAATCGGCACCGTAGGGGTCGGTCTGATCATCCCTTTCACTCCGCTGGCCGGATGGTTCGGCTTCACACGACTGCCGCTCGGCTTCCTTGGCATCCTGGCCGTCATGGTGGTCATCTACCTTGCCCTGGTCGAGCTTGGCAAGTCTTACTTCTTCGGCCGGCAATCGTTGAGGCCACACCGGCCGGTCGCTGGCTGGAGGCCGCCCCGCGCGGTGCAAAGGGTCGAACGTCTCGCATCGCGCTGGACCGTGCGTCCAAAACCGCGGCGCCAATTTCCGGGTCCTGGGTAGCTCTGGAAAGACGAGGTGAGCCGGTTCCGCTGTGCGCCGCCCCGGCTCCATTGCTGAATCAGCTGGTCGGTGCGATGGTCGATGGCCGCGATGTTGCTGTTGGAACCTGCGGCACGCGCGTGGCGGTACCGTCAGGTCCTGCGACGGACCGCAGACCCGATGCCTCGGTAACGACATGAGGCGGGATGGTCCATCGCAGCGACCGCGTCCTACACGCGATCCAGCCTTATCCCACCAGTTGCGCTCGGTCTATCGACACGATTGCTCATATTGGCCTGAAAGAGATGCCCAGCCCTCGGTGGAGGGCTGGGCCGGAACGTCGAATTACTAGGCGGGGGCAACGGGCCTTGTGGCTGTGCCACTCCTAACCAGGTGTCGGGTTGTCGCCACGAGCCAGAGCACGACGGTCGCTGCCATCATCACGATCAAATACGGCATCGTGTTCACGAACAGGCCGATGACGCCGGCTGCAAGCAGCACAACTCCCGTCGCGATGGCGACGATCATGAACGGGTCCTTCATCGAAACCCCGGACGCGACCCAGCCGCTGGTGCCGCAGACGGCGTAGCCGACCACGCCCAGCGCGATGATCCCGGCTCGCGCGTC
>JBGPYE010000066.1:0-7179 GCA_041493095.1 Candidatus Dormibacteraceae bacterium | reverse complement strand
CGATGGGTGGCGAGATCTTCTTGCCGGTCACGGCGAGGCGGATCGGCATGAAGACTTTGTTCGGCTTCGCGCCGGCGGCTTCGACGACCGCCATCAATTTCTCGTGAATCGCCGGCGGCTCCCACTGCGCATCGCTCAGCGCCGCGATCGCGGCGCGAATGAACTCCAACGCCTCTTCATCGAGCGGCGGCACCGGCGGATCGGTCCACAGGTATTCGAGCAGGTCGGCGGCGTCGGCCAGCTTTGCCATGCGCGTTTTGAGCGCGGGTGTCGCGCGACGGATGGTTGCCTCTTCGAGCTTCGGTAGGAAAGGCTGAAGCCGGCGCGCGAGCTCTTCATCGTCGAGCCGGCGGATGTACTCGCCGTTGATCCAGTTCAGCTTGTCCCAGTCGAACCGCGCGCCCGCGTGCTGCACCCGATCGAACGAGAACACACGGAGCAGCTCTTCGAACGTGAAGATTTCCTGCGCCGTGCCGGGATTCCAGCCCAGCAGCGCCAGGTAGTTGATCAGGGCCTCCGGCAGGTAGCCCTGCTGGCGGTACAGCGCAAGGTTCGCCTCAGGGTGCTTGCGCTTCGAAAGCTTGGCACCATCCTTGGCCAGGATCAGCGGCATGTGCGCGTATGCCTCCGGGCGTTCGTACCCAAGGGCGTCGATCAGCATCAGCTGATACGGCGTGTTGGAGAGATGCTCTTCGCCGCGAATCACGTGGCTGATCTTCATCGTCGCGTCGTCGACGGGGCTCGCGAACTGATAGGTGGGAAATCCATCCGATTTCATGATGATGAAGTCTCCGATGAGACCAGCATCGAATGTCATCTCTCCACGGATCATGTCCGGGAACTTGATCTCGCCGCCTGGAACTTTGAAACGTACCGTGAACTCTGCGCGGTCCTGGGGTGGATCGATCAAGCAGCGGCGTGAGTACTTGTACGGACGCTTTTCCGCCTGCGCCTGCTTCCGCTCGGCGTCCAGCTCTTCCGGGGTGCAGTAGCACTTGTAAGCCTTGCCTTCGGCGAGCAGCTTCACCGAGTGCTCCCTGTAGGTGTCGACGCGTTCGGACTGCCGGTAGGGCGCGAACGGCCCACCCATGTCCGGGCCTTCGTCCCAATCCAGCTCGAGCCAGTGAAGCGATTCGTAGATCACCTGCTCGTACGCCGGACGGTTGCGTTCCAGGTCGGTGTCGTCGATTCGAAGCGCAAACGTGCCGCCGTGCTGCCGCGCAAACAGCACGTTGTAGAGGGCGGTGCTCGCCGTGCCCAGGTGAGCGAAGCCGGTGGGACTGGGCGCGATTCGCACCCGGACCTTAGATGCGTCGGGCACGGCCATATGCTACGTAGTGTCAGTGGCTGGAGTGCTCGCGCTGGTGGGGGGCGACGAGTTCAATCCCGGCAACGAAGAGCAAGATCGCATCCTTGCTGCGGCCGCGAAACCGGGACGGGCGTTCGTCGTCCCGACCGCCGCCGCGCGACAGGGACCCGAGCAAGCGGTCGCTCATGCGACCACCTGGTTCAAGCAGTTCGGGCTCAACCTCCAGGAGCTGCCTGTGCTAAAGCGCGCCGACGCCAACTCCAAGGAGCTGGCTGCCCTCGCCCGAACCGGCGGATTCTTCTACCTGGTGGGCGGCGATCCCGGCCTGGTGGCGCAGGTGCTGCGGTCTTCGAGGGTCTGGAATGCAATCTTCGAGGCCTGGCGCGAGGGGTCATGCCTGGCGGGATCGTCCGCCGGCGCGATGGCCCTCGGCAGCCATTCGCTCATCCGCGCCAGCTGGCCGAACCGATTCAACCGCCGGCCCACCGAAGCGCTCGGTCTGGTGCCGGGGACGGCGGTGCTGCCCCATTTCGAGACGTTCGGCCATAGGTGGGTCGAGTCCGCTGAAAGAGAGCTTCCGGCCACGACCCTGCTTGGCGTCGACGAACGCAGCGCCGCGGTCTGGACGAGTAAAGGTGAGTGGCTGGCGTGCGGTCCGGGTTCGGTCACGGTGATCAAAGGCTCGAAGGTTTCGCCGTACCCTTCGGGTTCCAAAATCTCGGGATTGAACGCGCCCGTCCGTATGCTTCCCAAAGAGTGATCAGCTCCGATCGCCGCCGGGCGCCAAGAACCCTGCAGTCCGGCTGGGTGCAGCTCGGTTCCGTGCGCGTGCATCACACGCACGGCGGCAAGGGGTCACCGGTGCTGTTCATCCACGGACTCGGCTCTTCCGGTTACATGGAATGGCGCTTCAACATGGAAGCGACGGCCGAGCGGCACCGCGTCTTCGCACCCGACCTTCCGGGCTTCGGCCGCAGCGAGAAGCCTCAGGCGCGCTACGGCATCCCCTATTTCACGCGCTTCATCGAGCGCTACATGGAGGATCGCGGGCTGCGCTCGGCGGCCGTCGTCGGCGCCTCGCTCGGAGGCCGGATCGCGCTCGAGCTGGCGCTGGAGAGTCCCCGGCTCGTGCGCAAGCTGGTGCTGGTCAACGCGCTCGGCCTGGGCCGCCCCAAAGTCCATGTTTCGTACGGCCTGGTCACCATCCCACGCCTCGGTGAGGCGTTGATGAATGTGGCGCGTGAGGCTCTGCGCTGGGCGCCTTCGCAAACAATCCGGCGAGTGGCCGCCCGTTATGCGGGCTCGAGCTCCGATCTCAAACGAACGATGGATGACGATTACCTCGACAACCTGCGGGAACTTTACGCCGCCGAGGGTTATCACAACGCTTACCTCGCAACGGTCCGCTCGCTTGTGACGCCCAAAGCGGTGTTCGGTGGGCAGCACGACATAACTACGCGGCTGAAAGAGCTGAAGGTCCCGGTTCAGCTGATCTGGGGTGCGGACGACCCGCTGTTTCCAGTTGCCCATGCTGCGCGGGCGCATTCGTTGATCGAGCGTTCACGGTTGACCGTGATCGAAGGCGCCGGACACACCCCCCAGGCCGAACGGCCAGAGGAGTTCAACCGCGTCCTCCACACCTTCCTCGACTCGTAACCCCACACTCAGAGTGTTCCCGCCGTGAGTTCGCAGGGACCCCTTGACGCTGAGAGGAGAGACCGGAAGCGATACACAAGCCCCGAGTACAGGGAGCTTGTCGCCGGTCCGCTCGACCCGCTCGTCCACCCCGACCCGCACCACCCGCCACGCCTCTATCGCGTGGTGCGTCGCATCGTCCGATGGCTCGTCGGAGTGCTGTTTCGCGTCACGGTGACCGGGCTCGAGAACATCCCCGCCCCTCCGTACATGATCGCCTCCAACCACCAGGCGTGGTTCGACCCCGCCTTCATAATCCCGTTCTTTCCGGAGGCGCCGACGATCTACACGATGGCCAAGCGCGAGACGGTCTTCAACTCGGCCTGGAAACTGCGGCTGCTGCCGCTGATCGGCGTCTTTCCGATCTCGCCACAGCGCGGCGAGCTCGACGAGGCAGGGCTGCGAACCGTCTATCAGATCCTCGAGCGAAAGGGTGTCGTCCTGATCTTCCCGGAAGGCCGCTACTCGCGCGGGCGGGGCCTGAGGCCGCTCAAAGTCGGGATCGGGCACTTCGCCCTGCACGCGGGCGTGCCCATCTGTCCGGTCACGGTTCGAGGCACGGATACCCTCCGCCTGTTCAGCCGGATCGACGTCACGATCGGCCCCCCGGTCCAGCCCGACGCGCCGGCATGGTGGGAGCTGAGCAGCCGCGTCTCGAAGATCGTTGACAACGTCCGTCTTGCGCTGACCAACGGTCTTAGGCGCCGCCGCCCTTAGAGCATCCCTTAGGGCAGCCTGCTGAGGGAAGGTGTCGGATCTTCGGCGCCCGTGCGGCCCATCTGCGTTGTTGCGGCCTCCGCTTCTCGCTTACGCATCAACGGATGCGTTCGCTCCGATGCTCGGCCGCGCCTGGCATCTGGGCCACCTGGTCACCGAATCTATCGACGCGCCCCTCACCGGCCTGCCCTTTAGAATCGCTGGCGCGTTGCATCTGATTATCGGCGCGGGGGAATTTCTAGGCGATCAGGTCACGCAGGCGCTGGCCGCTGAGGTGCCGGTCATCCAGCTGCATGCCGACGCCGACGAGGAAACGCTCGCCGACGCGATCAGTTCGGTCGAGGTTGTCCTCAACTGCGCGCAGAGCTGGTCACCAGCCCGCCGCTTGCGATTTCGGAAGAGCCCACCCACGCAGCTCGTACGTGTCGTCGCGGCGGCGCAGCGGGCGCGAGTCCGGCGGATCGTGCATGTCTCGACCGCCGATGTATACGAGTCGGACTATTCCGCGCGGATCAACGAGAAGGGACGCGTTAACCCAGCGCATGCGTACGAGCGATTAAAGCTCTACGAGGAGGAGTGGCTGCTCGAGTCTGCCGGCGACCTCGAGGTCGTCATCCTGCGGCCGGCGCGGATTTTCGGCGAGGGCGAGGACTGGATCCTGCCCCGCCTGATGGGCGCTCTCGCCAGAGGTCGCGTGTGGCTCCCGGGCGGCGGACGCGCCAAGCAGACATTCGTGTCGGCGGCGGACGTCGGCCGCGCATGTCTGGCGGCTTCGGACCGCGGCCGGCCCGGGCACAGCTACCTCGTCGGGGGATTCGACGCCACCTGGCGTGACCTGCTCGACTCCGCCGTTCGGGCGGTCGGTGTCGGCGGCACGGTCGTCAACCTGCCGTACGACCTGCTCTACCTCCGAGCGCTCGCGACCGAGTCGATCACCGCTCCCGGAGCTGTCGTCTGGCCTGGCCTCTACGCCACCGACGTGATCGGCAAGCCTCACCAGTACGACGACTCTCAGTCCAGGCGAGAGCTCACATGGTCGCCTTCGGTCGGCAGCTTCGAGCAGGAGATGCCTCGCATGACTTCGTGGCTCTCCAGGCTGCCTGACGTCGCGGCAGTCCTTGCCGCAGGCGCGATGACCCGGGCTACTTCACCGCCAAGATAGAAGCGTCGCGATCAGGCCGGCGCTCGGGCGCGCGCAGGGCGCATTTTCAAAAAGACGCCGGCCGTCCCCCGGCGTGCTGCTTTCCGGCGCCTCCAAGCGTCGGGCCAGGAGAGGAGGGGGTCCCGCGGGGGAGGACAACTGTCCTCACCCGCGCTTATTTCACCGCCAGGCAGGTGATCGTCTTGAAGACGCCGTCGATCTTCTGGATCTTGTCGACGATCAAGGAGCCGATCGAGTTCACGTCTGGTGCTTCACAGACGGCGATCACGTCGTACTCGCCCGTGATCGCATCGGCGGCGGTGATGCCGCTCGTCCCTTCCATCTTCTTGGCCACCTCGAGTGCGCGCCCTGGTGACGCGTTGATGAGGACGTAGGCCTTCATCTTTTTACCCCCAATCGTTCAAAAAACGGAAACGGCTCCAGCGTACTCGCGTCAGCGCGTTTTCAGGGCCCGCAGCAGCACCTCGTCGGTGACGTTCTGGCGGCCCGCTCTACATCCGCGGGCGTAACGCTCTGCTGCCGCGAGTCGACTTGCTTCAAGACTGCGAAGCTAACATCAGCGCGTGGCTGACGACCTGGATCGCGTGGCGCCGCGCGAAAAGGCTCATGTCAATGCGCGAGACAAGAAGGTGCGCGGCCCGAAGGTCATCGCTGTCAATCCTGGACTCAAGAAGCTCGCGCAGCACCTCGCGGAGAAACGAAAGAAGAAAAGCTGATGCTTATCCGGTCCGTGCTCCCTGCGGAGGTGGTTGTCCCTGCGGAGACTGCGGCACCGGGTACGCATAGGCGCGGGGCTGGTCGATTTCGAGTCGCCTGAAGGCGATCGTCCAATAAGTCGAACCCTGTGCCGCCAGGAATGCTGAGATCACCAGGACTACAGGCAGCAAGATCAGGACCGCAAACGCGATCGCCAGCCACCATAGGGACGAGCCGCTCGCATGGGCGCCGATCGCGATGACCACCGCCGGCACCACCAGGATCGCGCCGACGATGGCGAAGCCGATGCCGAGCGCGATGCCCACGACGACCGAAACCAGCCAGACCAGAAGCACTCGCCCCAGTAGCGCAGTCAGGAGTCTGTAGCCGCGGCCAAGCGCAGCAGTCGCCCCCCAGCTGCTCGAGCACGACGGCCCGAGCTCCAAGCCGGTCAATGAAGGAAAGGGCCACCCCGTACACGATTGCGGCGAGGATGAACAGGATCCCGATCAGCGCCAGCACCGCGATGACTGCTCCGTTGCGGCCGGCGATCGCTGCCAGCAATCCGACCGCGAGCACCAGGAACACGGCCAGCACAGGGAGCGCAAGGGCGATCAACAGCAGGCGGAACCTGATGATCGCGCCCATCGTCGCGCGGCCGGTCCGCCATGCCAGGCCCAGGCCGAAAGGCCGTTCCGCGTCGTGCTCGGCCGCCGCCCGCACCACAGCGCCCTCGCACACCGCCGCCACCACGAAAAATGCGATGGCGAGCAGGATGATCAGCACCGACGCGGCGACGATCAGGCCGGCGTTGTGAGCCAGCCAGTCCGAGACCTGCTGGTTGATGGCGGCGAGGTCGGGGGCCTTCCCGCTGGTGTTGGTCCCCGGCGGTCTAAATGAGCTGGTGTTGAAGTTGAACCCCCCGCCGGCCTCGCCCGCGAAGAACGCCAGCAACCACAGGTACCTGTGGCGCCAGCTGATCTTGAACGACCTTGTGACCATCTCCCAATAAGGCATGCCGTGAGCATAGACGCGGGCCAGGAAACCCGGTTAGAAAATCGCTGGGACGATCGCGCGCTTGTGTATGCCGGAGCCGATCAGCGTGTCGCCCTGGCGGCACTCGACATCGAAGTAAAGCTTGTTTCCCTTGACCTCGTTGAGGCGGGTCGTCACCACGATCGTGCTGCCTGGTGGGGCCGGGGTGAGGTGGCGGACATGCACCTCATAACCGACGGTGGTTTCACCGTCCGCGAGGAGCCGCTCGACCGAGCGGTGGCTCGTGATCTCCATCAAGCCGATCATCGCGGGCGTTGAAAACGTCCCCGCCCCGCCCACATGCCGCGTGATCAGCTCGCCCTCGACCACCCGCTCTAGGCGTCCCTCCAGCCCGGGCCTAACACCTTCTTCGGTCGCCACGAGATAGATTGTCCCCAATGGCTGCATCGTCCCGTTCGGAGATCCCCGATGGATCTTTGGCGTCTAGGCCGCCCATCTGCGTTGTCGCCTCCTGCGCGCGCTCCGTCGCGCATGACGGATGCGCTCCCTCACGTGCTCGTCGGCTCCTAGCATCTGGGCAGCCGATCCGCCAAATCTCTCGTCG
>JBGPYE010000226.1:0-3443 GCA_041493095.1 Candidatus Dormibacteraceae bacterium | reverse complement strand
GGGCGTTAGTATCTGAGCGTGACCGACGTCAAGCAGGCAAAGCTGTTTCAGGGGCTGCCGGAGTCAGAGCTCCGCTCGATCGAAAAACAGATGAAGACGGTGAATCACCCTGCCGGGCACGAGATCGTCGTCAAGGGCGAGAACGGAGTCGGGTTCATGGTCATCCTCGACGGCACGGTGACCGTGTCGACCATCCAGGGCAAGTCGCGAAAGCTCGGGCCCGGCGACTCGTTCGGCGAGATGTCGCTCCTCGACCAAGAGGGTCGCAGCGCCAATATCAAAGCCGACACAGACGTAACCCTGGCGACCATCCCGGAGTGGGGCTTCAAGCCATTCTTGAAGGAGCACCCGGAGGTGACCTACCGCCTCCTCCAGGTCCTGAGCCAGCGGGTGCGCCAGGCCGAACGCGACGAGTAGCTACAAATAAAGAGGCCGGGCCCCGTGAGGGATCCGGCCTTGTTTGTTTCTAACGAACCGGTCTTTACTCGTCCTCGATCTGGTTGTACATCAAGCTGTCCTGGATCTCGTACAGGGCGTCCATCGCCTCCATCACGGAGGCTGGCTTGGCCTGTGCCAGGACCGTCACCTCGGGCGACTCCTCGATCACCTTGTTGATCGCGACCGAGAGCACCGGCGGCATCTGCCGCTGGTCGGCCAGGTTCAGCATCTCGAGCTCGTTCAAGAGCCGGTCGATGTGATGCATCTTGTTTCGGCGCGCGTACTTGGCGCGCTGGATCCGACGCTCCCGGGCGGTCATGTGCTCGATGGCGCGGCTCGCCTGCTTGATCATCGTCATTTCTATATCTCCCGGCAAATATGTTAGGGCACCCCTCCAATTTGTCAAGGATGATCTGTAATAAATAGCCTGGCCATGCTAGGATGGTCGGCCATCGACCGGATATGCCCCTCATGATCGCCGGCCGTTCGACCCGGATGGAAGTCCTGGAGCTGCTCCGGCGCAAGGGCCGCTGCAGCGCGGAAACGATCGCCAGCGATCTCGGCGTCACGCCCAACGCGGTGCGGCAGCACCTGACCAACCTCGAGCGCGACGGGCTGGTCGTAAGCCACCCCGAACGAAGCGGCCGCGGCCGGCCGGCCCTGCTCTTCTCCCTCACGGAGCGGGCCGATTCAGTGTTCCCCAAGCGCTACGGGCAGCTCGCCACGATGGTCCTCCAGGAGGTCCAGGAGATGGGGGGCCCGGACGCGCTGGACGAGGTCTTCTCCAGGGTCGCCGCGCGGCACGCGGACGCCATCCAACCTGCCCTGGACGGGCTCGACTTCGACGAGAAGCTGCGCCGGGTCGTGGCCTGGATCGCCCGTGCGGGCACCCTGGCCGAGCAGACAGAGACCGAGGAGGGCGTGAAGGTCACGATCCACAACTGCCCGTTCCGCAACACGGCGCTCAAGTTCCCCCAGGTCTGCACCATCACGCCGCAGCTCATGTCGAGGCTGCTGGGCACGAACATCTCGCAGGCCGACTCCATCCACCGCCATGATCCCTACTGCTCTTTTGTCGTCCAGCGCCCTACCCCAACTCACTAGCCACCAGGTCAAAGAGGTCGACGCGCTCGCGCAGGAGCGCTTCGGCATCTCTGTGGACTGGCTCATGGAAGCTGCCGGCTGGCAGGTGGCCCGCTTCTGCCCGGAGGGCACGGTGGTGGTGTGCGGAGTTGGCAATAACGCCGGGGACGGGCTCGCGGCCGCCCGGCACCTCCACCGTTGGGGCAAGCTGGCGGGCGTCTTCTGCCAGGATCCGATGCGCCTGCGCGATGCGGCCGAACGCGAGATGAAGGCGCTGCGCCGGATTGGGATCAAGGTCTCGACCGACCTCAGGCTCGATGGCGCCCAGGCCGTCGTCGACGCCATATTCGGTACGGGCCTTTCTCGGCGACCCGAGGGCCCTTTCACAGCCTGGATCGAAGCCATCAACGCGTCGGGGCTGCCCGTAATAGCGGTCGACGTGCCTTCTGGACTCGACGCCGATACGGGTGTCGCCTACGCTCCAACTGTGCGCGCGCAATCCACGGTGACGCTTGGGCTTCCGAAGGCCGGTCTGCTTGCGGGCGATGGACCGAGCCTCGCAGGCGAGGTCTGGGTGGCGGACATCGGCATGCCTTTCGAGGCTTACGCGGCGATCGGCTTGCACGTTCCGCAGGACCTCTTTGCGAACGGTGACCGCGTGCGCCTGGATTCGATCCGGTGACACGCGAGGTCGTCTGGGACCACGGCGTATCGCTTCCGGGCCACCGGCTCTGGCTGGACCCGCTGGTGGTCAGGACGTTCGCCTTCATCTCACACGCGCATACCGATCACGCCCGCCGCCACAAGGAGGCGCTGCTCACACCGCAGACCCTTGCCCTCATTCCCGAGGCCCGCCGTCCCAGGGGTTGGAGGATGCTCGGCTACCGCGAGCCGATGCGGCGCGGACATGCCACGGTGACGCTCCATCCGGCTGGACACATGCTTGGCTCGGCCCAGCTCCATTTCGAGCACGAGGGCACAAGCCTTCTCTACACGGGCGACCTTAAGCTGCGACAGGCCGGGGGTGAATCGCCAACTTTCATCCCGAAGGCCGACGTCTTGATCATCGAGACCACTTACGGCCGGCCGCACTTTCGCTTCGGGGATCCCGACTCGACGATCGAGGCGATCGCGATGTGGTGCCGCCGGGCGCTCGACAGCCGAGTCACGCCGGTGCTCCTGTGCCACGCGCTCGGCAAGACCGAAGAGGTGATGCTTGCGCTCGCTCCATACGGCTTCAGCTTTGCCCTGGAGAAGCGCTGCGCTCCGTGCGCGCGCGAGTACGCGACCGCGGGTCGCCCTCTGCCCGACTGGGTCGAGCTCGACGGCGAGGTCGAGCCGGGCCGCGTCGTGATCGCCCCACCCGCCGGCAAGGACGAGGTCCGGCGCCTCGGCCGGTACCGGACCGCGCTCATCTCGGGTTGGGCCAAGGACGCGGAGTTCGCGCGCATGTTCGGCGCCGACGCGACATTCGATCTCTCCGACCACTGCGACTTCGACGAGCTCATGGAGGTGGTCGAGAAGTCAGGCGCGGACCAGGTGTACACGGTGCACGGTTACACCGCCGATTTCGCGCGCCACCTGCGCAAGAAAGGCATCAGGGCGTCGGCTCTCGAAGCGACCGAGCAGCTGGCGCTGGCGCTCTAGCGTCCGGGACGCTCAGCGCAACGCCCAGCCGGAACGGAGCACGGCGCGGCGTAGGTCCGGGTCCTCGGCTGCTGCATCGCTGAGCTTGGTGAGCAGCAGGTCCACCCATGCGGTCAGGTGGACGGGAGGCACGAGATCCAGCTCCTCGTTTCGCACACGCGCACGAAAGCTGCGGCCCGCCACGTCGAGCACCAGCTCCGTGATCGGGCCGCGGTTGAGGTGGCCGCGCTTCACCTTTGCGGCCGGGATTCGCTCGACGAGGTAATCGAGCAGCT
>JBGPYE010000128.1:0-5493 GCA_041493095.1 Candidatus Dormibacteraceae bacterium | reverse complement strand
GTGCCGGTCGGCACCGTCGTCATCGATGAGGCGGGCGAGCTTGTGGCGGACCTTGATAGGCCGGGCGCGGACGCCGTGGTCGCGCATGGCGGGACAGGTGGTCGCGGCAACGTCCACTTCAAGAGCTCGAGCCGGCGCGCTCCCGACTATGCCGAGCCAGGCATCAAGGGCGATGAGCGGACGCTGGTCCTGGACCTCAAGCTCATCGCCGACGTTGGCCTGGTGGGCCCGCCGAACGCCGGCAAATCGTCTCTCTTGAGCTCGCTCACCGCGGCGAAACCCAAGGTCGCGGACTATCCGTTCACGACGCTCGACCCTGAGCTCGGTGTGGCCGAGTCGTCCGGCGGCCGGATCGTCATCGCGGACATCCCGGGACTGATCGAGGGCGCGGCAAGAGGCGCCGGCCTGGGGCTTCGGTTCCTGCGCCACGTGGAACGGACCCGGGTCCTGGTCTACGTACTCGACGGGTCGACGCCCGATCCATGGGCTGACTTCGAGACGGTCCGCAAAGAGGTCGAGCAGTTCTCCCCAGAACTGGCCAAACGTCCCTTCGTGGTCGTCATGAACAAGCTCGACCTGGATGAAACTCGCCTACTCAAGAAAAGAAATCGGCGCAAACGCGTGCACTTCATTTCTGCGCTCACCGGGGAAGGCCTGCCCGAGCTGATGAAGGCGATGGTGCCGGCGCTTGCCGCTGCACCCGAGGTGACACATCCCGGAGCAGTCCAGAAAACGAAGCTCCCGGAGCGCGCCGTCCGGGCAGGCCTCGTCGTGAAAAAAGAGACGTGGGGATTTGCCGTGAGCGGCGATCGCGTCGAGCACCTGGTCGAGCGCACCGACCTGGATTCAGAAGGCGCGGTTGCCCGCTTCCAGTCGGAGCTGGACCGGCTCGGCGTCAACGCGGCGCTCGAGGCAGCCGGCGTGGAACCCGGTGACACGGTGCGTATCGCCGAAGCAGAGTTCGAATATCAGCCTTGAGGTTGGGGATTCTCGGCGGGACGTTCGACCCGATCCATATCGGGCACCTGGCCGTGGCGAAAGGGGCGATCGAGTGCGCGCGGCTGGACCGCGTCCTGTTGGTCCCAAGCGCGCAGCCGCCTCATCGAGCCGCCGCTCTCGCCCCGGCGGAGGACCGGCTCGCGATGACCAAGCTCGCGGTTCAGGGTGAGCCGAGCTTCGAGGTATCTGACGTCGAGGTCAAGCGCGGCGGAAGGTCCTACACCGCCGATACCTTGAGCGAGCTCCACCACGCTTTTCCGAATGACGAGCTCTTCCTCATCCTGGGCTGGGATGCCGCGCGCCTGTTCCGCACCTGGCATGAACCTGAGCGGGTAGCCTCCCTGGCCACGGTGGTGATCGTCGATCGGCCGGGCCTGGGACAAGCAACGTCAGGGGAGCTCTCCGGCCTAGGTCTTGACCCGGCGCGGGTTGTTACGTGCCACTTCCCGACTCCGGATGTGTCGGGCAGCGAGCTGCGGCGCGCGATCAAAGCCCGGCGGCCCGTGACCGGCCAGCTGCCGCCGGCGGTCGAGCTCTACATCGCAGAGCACCACTTGTATGGCGATAATCGATAAGTTGGGACCTGGCCGGCGAAAAGGTTTGACCGCCCTGCAGTTGGCTCGCCTGCTGCGCGGCGCGGCGGCCGAGAAGAAAGCGTGGGACCCGGTGGTGATCGACGTGCGCGAGCTAACCTCCATCGCGGATTACTTCGTCATCTGCGAGGGCGAGACGGACCGCCAAGTTCGCGCCATCGCGGACGGGATGGTCGATGCGGCGAAGGAGAAACAGGTCCGGCCGCTCGGCGTGGACGGGTACAGCGACGCCACATGGATCCTGCTCGACTTCGACTCGGTGCTCGCGCATGTGTTTTTGCCGGGAGAGCGTTCGTACTATGACCTCGAGAGTTTGTGGGCGCCGGCGGCGAAGCGTCGGAGGAGGGCTGCCTCGGCTTAGCCGGCTCGGGTCGCCCCCCACCCGGCGCTTCGCGCCGACCTCCCCCTGCGGAGGAGGTGAATGTTCTCTAGATGATTTGAGAGTAGCGGTCGAATATTTCTCGTAGATCTGCGGGCGGCTCTACTCGGTGCTTTTTCATCACTTCGAACAGGCTCAGGATGTGGCGGACTCCGGCTAGCGTCACGCCTTTCTCACGCGTCAGGTGCTGGATGACTTGCACCTTGCTTATGTCGCGCTGCGAGTAGCGGCGGCGGTTGGTGCTGGTGCGGTGCGGCTCGATCAGCGCCGCGTCTTCGTAGAGCATCAGCGTGCGCGGGTGCGTCTCCAGGATCTCCGCCGCGACGCTGATCGTGTACAGCGGCTTGTCGAGATCGGTGAACGACGGCTGTGCGCCGCGTGGCGCTCGCGTGTTCAAGCGGCTAACGCAGTGACCCGACGATCTGGATGATGGCCGGCCCGAGAAGCACGATCCACAGCACCGGGAAGATGCAGCCGACCATCGGGAACACCATTCGAGACGACGCTTGGGCGGCCCGCTCCTGCGCGGTCTGACGCTGGCGCCGGCGCATCTCGGTGGCCTGGACGCGAAGCAAGCGAGCGATCGGGACACCCATCTGGTCCGACTGCACGATCGATTCGACAAGGTGGTGTAGGTCCGGCACGCCGGTGGTCTCGGCCATGTGCTCGAGCGCGCTCATCCGCGGCCGGCCCAGGCGGATCTCCCTCAGCACCTTGCCGATCTCGTCGCCCAGGGCGTTGTGGAACCGCTCGGTGATGCTCAGCAAGCCCTCGTCCAGGCTCATGCCCGATTCAACGACAAGCGTGAGGAGGTCGGTCGCCTCCGCGAGCGAGCGCTGGATCTGGTGCCGGCGCGCCGCGATCCGCTGCTCGAGCCAGAGGCTCGGAATCCAGTAGCCGAGGACCGCCGCTATCGCGCCTGTGACCGGGACGACGACTATCACCGGAAGTGGTACGGGGAGAAGCAGCCCGGTACCGAGCCCGGCGATCGCCATCAGGGCCGCGAGGCTGTACCGAACCGCCTGAAAACCCGCAGGCGTCAGGCCGCCCGGGTCGCCGGCTCGGCTCAGCTGCTGCCGGACCTGGACGGTCGCTGTGGCGGGCAGCCGCGATGTGAAGGGCTTGGCGAGCGCCTCGAGCTGTTTGACCAGCGTCGGTCTCGGGGCCGTGGCCGAGAAGCTTCCGTTGGTGGCGGCGGCGCTTGTACGTGCCTGGTCGATGGCGATGAAGTACGCCATCACGATGATCGCGGAGATGACCCCTGCCGTGAGGGCGATCGCGAACATCTAGGAGTGCCCCGCCCCCGAACTCCGCCGCATATCCGCGGCATCGACGGGCGGAGCCAAAGAAAGGGTGGCGCTACTAGGAGCGCATCCTTTAGATGCGTGACGACGGAGCGCCGGGCCCCTTGACGCCGGCTTCAGCGCCGCAGGCGCCCGGCCGTCTAGGCCGCGCAGATGCAAGGACCTTCGGGGGCGGGGCACTCTAAGCTTCCAAAGCCGTCATGCGCGCGATGATCAGGTTGCCGATCAGGACGAACAATGCGGCGACCCCGAGCAGAACGTAGCCGATGAACGTGGTGGTCATCGGCGCGAAATAGCCGGGGACGAAAACGTAGAGGCCGAGGGCGAGGAGGATCGGCAGCCCGGTGATGATCGTCGCGGAGGCGCGCGACTGCGCGGTGAGGACGCTCATGTCGCGCTTGGTCTGCAACCGGTCGCGGAGTGTGTCGGAGATGTTGTCCAGGACTTCCGCCAGGTTGCCGCCGACCCGGGTGTGAAGCAGGATCGCGGTCACGATGAACTCGAGGTCGGGGCTGTTGATGCGAAGCAGTAGGGCGCTGAGCGCCTCTTCAACCGAGGTGCCGAGCGTGATCTCAGTCGTCACGCGTTCGAACTCTGTCGACACCGGAGGCTGGGACTTCTGTGCGACCGTCTCAAGGGCCCGGTCGATCGCATACCCCGTCTTGAGAGAGTTCGAGAGCAGCTGCAGCATGCCGGCCAGCTGCTCGTTGAACATGTTCTGCCGGCGTCGCTGAAGGTAGCTGAGCACCAGCGGGGGTACGACGAATCCGACGATCCCCAGGATCAGCGGCCCCAGCGAGAGGCCAAAGCGGAAGAGTCCGATCAAAGCTCCCAGCGACACCGCCCCGATCCGGATCAGAAGGTATTCGGAAGGGGTGATGTTCAGGCCGGCGCGGGCCAGGTCTTCGGTCAGGGTCGGTTTGCCGCTGGTTCTCCGCCGCTCGCTCAGGTTTTCGGCTGCCGGCCGCAGCAACCGCTCCACGAGCTCGCGTGGCGTGGCCCTTGGAGGAGCCGGCGCCAGCGGGCGCGCGATCCGCTCCTTGCGGATGCGGTCCAGGCTCCAGAAGAACACAACGATCGCGGCCGCCATCGGCACGACGACGATGACCTGAGGCGGCAGGTTCAAAAATAGTCCTAAAAGAGGGTCGGGTAGGCGGCCTGCATGATCTGAAGCGTCACGCCCTTGGCGGCAGTGACAGTTGGGCATCCCGGATCCGGGGTCTGTGCGCCGGGTTGAAGGTAGTCGTGGAACGACTCGAGGGCGTATTTGAGCGAGGCATAGGTCAAAAACCAGGTGATGACCTCGGCCTGACATTCGGTTATCACCACCGTCAGGCTGCTGGCGGCGGAGCTGTTGCCAGCCGCTCCGTTGCCCTGCATGCCGACCCGGATCACGTGGAGGTTGGTGAAGATGGTCTTGGACGCCACCTTGCCCGCCGTGGAGACGGTGGCGATCACTGAGATGTAGTCGTCCTTCTGTATGTAGTCGGCGACGCCCTGCTGCTCACTGGTGGGGATGGTCAGGGCGACGTAGCCGGTCGGGATGGGCAGGTACTCCGACTGGGAGCCCAGTGCCTGGCTCGGCTTCGCGACGTCGTTGGCCGTGACCGCCTGTCCGCTTGGAATCGCGACTAGCGGGATCATGCCCTGTACGTCCTGGACCCGCGTGAAGAACACCTTGGGATAGCTGGCGGGCACCGGGATGGACAACAGCTCGAGCGAAGCTGCGTCGATCGGAAGTCTCGGCTGGAGGTCCCTCGTCGCCACGACCACCGTCATGGGGGGACTGCTCGAAGCGTTCTGGGCGTTGAGAGCTACGAGGACGAAGGCTGCAATCACGAGCAGGGCGAGGAGGATTCCAAGGATCGTGAACGGCCTTCTGAACGTAAGACCGGTCAATAGGGGGCGCACAGCCGACCCATCATAGGCAAGATAGTCCGGTGTCGCGCCCCCCTAAGACGCCCTTGCTGCACAGCTCAATGAGACAGCGCGGCCAGTCCCTGGTCGAGTTCGCGCTCTCGTCAGTGCTCCTCCTGCTGCTCGTCGGCGGCCTCGTCGACATCGGGCGGGCGATCTACATCAGCGAAGCGCTTTCGAACGCCGCGCGCGAAGGGGCCCGCCATGGAGTCTGGTTCGACGCGCCTCGCCAGTCCCATCCTTACCTTTACGACGCCCAGATCAAGGCCGCGGTCGACTCCCAGCTGGCGGCGATCTCCCT
>JBGPYE010000018.1:0-11357 GCA_041493095.1 Candidatus Dormibacteraceae bacterium | reverse complement strand
GCCTGCGCACTTTCAACGATTCGCTGCGCGGCCAGGCGCTCGACCGCCTCAACGACCTGCTGCGCGAGACCGACAGCGAGTTCGGCGTGGATTCAAAGCTCGACCTCGTGCACGGCACGGTTCCGCTGATGAACGAGCCGAACGTGACCAGGACCGTGCTCCAGGTTGGACGTTCGTTGATCGGGGACAAAGCAAGTATCCTCGGCCGGCCACTGACCGTGAGCGACGATTTCGCCGAATTCCTGACTCGAATTCCAGGGTGCTATTTCATGCTCGGAGCGATGCCGAAAGGCGAGCCCCCTCCCGCCCATCACTCGCCCGGCTTCCGCATCGATGAGGAGGCGCTGCCGATCGGCGTCAAGGTTCTCGCGGGAGCGGCGTCAAAACTCGCGACTGAATAGTGGTCTGGGTGGCCGCGCTGGCGATCGGCCTCGTGGGCGGTTACGCCACCGGCGGAAAAATCGGAAACCTTGCCCGACTTCGCTTTCGCTGGCCGTGGCTCATCGTCGCCGCGTTGGTCGTGCGAGTCGTAGCGATTCTTCCTCCGCTGACCCGGATCGATGGGAGTCGGTGGGCGTACGTGGCCGCGCTCACCGCGGTCCTCGCCTGGACGATCTGGCACATCGACCGGCTTCCGGGGATCTGGCTCGTCGCCGCCGGCTCTGCGGTCAATCTCTTCGTAATCGCAGCCAACGGTGGGCGTATGCCGGTGTCACCGCAGCTCGCGGGCGCCTTGGTCCAGCGCGGGCAAATCGGCCAGTACACCCTGATGGGTCCTGGCACTCAGCTCAACTGGCTCGCCGACTGGATCAGCCCTATGCCCGGCCCGCTCGAACAGGTGCTGCGTGAGGCGTACAGCCCGGGTGACCTGGTCGTCGCCGTGGGAATCGCGACAGTCGTCGTCCTGGCCATGCGAGCAAGGCCTGCCGAAACCCGGGGCCGTATAGTGAATAACCCGCCGTGATCATCTTTTGGATCTTCACGTTGTTCGTCGGAAGCTCAGCCTTCGCCTTTGCTCTCATCTACATGCAGCTGGGCATTGGCTGGTCGCTGGCTTACGCCCTCATTGCGATGCTGCTGTGCCGCGGAATCATGAGCATGGTGCGGCGGTGGCTGATCGTGCGGGAGCGATTGAGTCCCGAGAGCGACACGATGAAGCGCACCGTCGAAACAAATCGCGCGATCTTCTGGCGGCGCGCGCTCTTCATCGGAGCGGTGCCCGTTCTCTACTTCTCGGTCATGTATTTCATGTTCAACCTGCTGCCCGAGGAAGCGATCGCGGCGCTGCCGGTGCTCTTGCAGCAGGTCTTCACCCAGCTCATCTACCTGTTCTTCCTGCTCGGCGCCAACTTCCTTCTGTTCTTCGGCCCGTTCTACATCTACACGCGCATCGGCAAGACGATCATCAACCCGGACGACGCCAACTTCGGGGTGAAGATCGAAGACGTCCGCGGCCAGAAGGCCGCGGTCCACGAGATGCGCCGCATCCTCGACCTCATCGAGCACGGCAGGATGTTCGTCAAGGCCGGCGGCAAGCGCGAGCGCGGCGTGCTGATGGTAGGACCGCCGGGCACCGGCAAGACGATGCTGGCCAAGGGCATCGCTTCGTCTTTGAACGTTCCGATCTACATCGCTAACGGCGGCTCGTTCGCCGGCATGTTCCTCGGCATCGACGCGCTGAGCGTGTACCTCATGGTCCGCGCCGCCCGCAAGCGCGCGAAGGTCTGGGGCGGGTGCGTGGTCTTCATCGACGAGATCGACGCCCTCGGCCAGCGGCGAAGTGGCACTGGGGGCGGCGGGGGAATGATGGGCGGGATGGGCATGATGGGCAGCGGGCAGCTGGGCCTCAACATGCTGCTGGTCCTGATGGACGGCATCGACAACCCGGGATTCTTGGTCCGCCAGGGGCGCGGGCTCCTTAACCTGACCCTGGATGGATTGTTCATTCCCCGCGTCATCGGCTTCAACGGCACGCGGTGGCAGCTGCGCATCCCGGCCCTGAAGGCTCCGGCCTACAACATCATGTTCATCGGCGCGACCAACCGCCCGTCGGTGATGGACGAGGCGCTGACGCGACCTGGCCGGTTCGGCCGCCAGATTGTGTTCCGGCTTCCCAACCGCGAGGATCGGAAGGACATTGCGGCGCTGTACTTCGACAAGAAGCAGCACGACCCAGCGCTCGACACGCCGAGCCGCCGAGACGAGTTCGCGCGAATCACGGAGCAGTACTCGCCGGCCGACATCGAGCAGGTGCTCTCGCTCGCGCTGCTATACGCGTTCAACGACGGACGCGAAGCACTGAACTGGAAAGACATCCGCGAAGCGATGGGCAACGTTGAAGCCGGCCTCGCGATTCCTGTCGAGTACACAGAACGTGACAAGATCGCGGTCTCGCGCCACGAGCTCGGCCACGCGGTGGCGTCGCATTTCTTCAAGACCGACCACTCGCACGTTCGGCTCTCCATCAGGCGCCGCGCGACCACACACGGCGAGATCGGCGGATATCACAAGTCGCTGCCTCAAGAGGAGGAGTGGCTCGAATTTCGTTCACAGCTCGCGGCGGACCTTCGGCATTTCCTCGGCTCGCTCGCGTGCGAGCACGTCTTCTACGGCGAGAACACGAGTGGGGTTTTCGGCGACCTGAGCAGCGCGACAGCCATCGCGTGCCGGATGGTCGGCACCATCGGCATGGGGCCCGACAAGCTGTCGCCCGAGATGTCGACGAAGGCCATCAACATCGGTGAGCAGCTGATCTCCGTGGCGGAGATTCCATCGGGGCTCCACGCCCAGGGCACGTGGCAGGGCGCAGTGTTGAGCAATCCGCGCGGCCGCCGAGTGGTCGCGCAGCTCCTGGGTGCGGCCTACATCGACGACTGGCGTTTGATGAACGTCAACAAGGAGGCCATCGACCAGGCCGCCGAGGCGCTGATCGCGCAGGGCGAGCTGGTCGGCGACGAGATCAGCGGGCTCCTGGACTCGGTCGGCCTGCGCGAGCCGACGGCGGCCGATCCCTACCCGCCGGAACTGCCGATGGTCCCCGACCAGCGCGCTCCGATCGCGGCCGTGTCGGAGTCGGCCTGATTCGAGTCGCAGCGGCAGCGCTCGCGGCGCTGGCGATGGCGCTGCCCGCAAACCTCGGAGCGGTCCACGCGCAGGACCCCGGCCTCATCCCGAACCCGCGCCACCAGGCGGCGCGGATCATCGCCGCAGAGCTCGCGATGAGCCAGGCCTCGAGTGACCTGGCGGCGATCTCCGCGCAGCAGCCGTCAGGAATGATGGAGTCGCTGCGCAGGGAGCTCGCCATTGACCGCGCCTCATATGCGTTTCGCGCAGCGGCTCGCCAGGAGGAGCTGCGCATCTACGAGCTGGCCGGTTATGCAAGCGTCGAGAACGCGGTGGTTCCGCTTTTGCCTGCGAGCGTCCAGTCTCCGATGAGAAACACGATCGCCGGCCTGCACTCGCTCTACATCCTCGGAGGCATCGACCAGTACTACCTGGTCAACGTTCATTTCACGCATGCCTACACCGAGGCAAGGCCCGTGAGCACGCTGCGCTCCTACTACCGGGAAGCCGAGCAGCGCTACGGAGTGGACGCCAGCTACCTCGCATCGATCAACTTCATCGAGAGCAACTTCGGGCGCGTCAACGGACCGTCGTCCGCGAATGCGCAGGGACCGATGCAGTTCCTTCCCAGCACGTGGGCCAACTATGGTGAGGGCGGCGACATCATGGATCCGCACGCCGCGATCCTCGCGGCCGCGCGCTACCTCGTCCACTACGGCGCGCCTTACAACATGCGCCTCGCCATATGGCACTACAACCTCGACTACGACTACGTCGATGCCGTCGAGTATTTCGCCCGGGCCTACCGCACCGATCCCGGATGGCTCGATCGTATGTATTACTGGAATACATACGGATGAAACTGTTGAAAGTGGCAGCTGCCCTGGCGGTCGCCTCGGTGGTCGCGGCAGGCTGCACGACTCGTCCCATCGGCAGCCGCACCTCACCCACGCCGAGCGCCAAGGCGAGCCCCACCGCCGTCGTGACCATCCCGGTCGTGAGCCCGGCGCCGGCTGTATCGGGCACCTTCGATCCAGCTCATGTCGTCAAGGTTCTCGGTCCCGCCGTGGCTGAGCTAATCGTCAGGCAGAACGGCGGCGGAGGCGCAATCGGGAGCGGCTTCGTCATCTCGCATGACAGCGGCGCGAGCTATCTCGTTACAAACAACCATGTCGTCGCCAACGCGAGCAAGGTCATCGTGTTGATGCCTGACGGCCGCCACTTCACGGCCACGGTCCAGGGGACTGATCCGATACAGGACATCGCAGTCGTCAAGGTCAGCGACGCCTCGCTCCCACTCGCACAGTTCGGCGACTCGACCAAGCTCGTCGTCGGCCAGCAGGTCGTCGCCATCGGGAGCCCGCTGGGCAACCAGGGATCGGTCACCTCGGGAATCATCTCCGCGCTGCACCGCACGATCACCGCGAGCGCCGGCGGCGGAACCCCTGGCGAGGACCTGCCCGACGTCATGCAGACGGACGCGGCGATCAATCCAGGTAACTCCGGCGGCCCGCTCGCGGACGCGGATGGAAACGTGATCGGCGTGAACACGGCGACCAACGCAGCCGGCCAGGGGATCGGCTACGCGATACCGAGCCTCATCGCCAAGCGGATCGCCCAGGACCTGATCGCGGGCCGGAAGCCGGGGCATCCATACATCGGCGTTTGCTACCAGTCGGAGGATTCGTTTCTCGCCGGCGGCACCGACGTCGCGGGCTACGGGGTGCTCGTGACGGCTGCTCTGCCTGGGACTCCCGCCGCCAAAGCCGGGCTGAAGGCCGGCGACCTGATCGAGAAGGTCGACGCTGTTGAGCTGAACAATGGCCAGACGCTCGGCGGCGCGATCCAGCCGCACGCACCTGGCGACACGGTGCAGCTGACGGTGCTGCGCGCGGGGAGCACCACCACGCTGCCGCTCACGCTTGCGGACCGCTCGTCGGCCTCAACCTCAGCGAGCTGCCCCGCCACGCCCTAGCTCCGCCGGACGCATCGTTAGAGTAAGTACTCGTGGAGTATCGGATCGAACAGTTGGCACGCTCGTCGGGCATCGCCGTGGACACGATCCGCTTCTACCAGGGCAAGGGCCTGCTGGCGGCGCCGCGCCGTGAGGGCCGGGTAACGTGGTACGCCGAGAGCCACCTCGAGCGGCTGCGGCGGATCAAGGAGCTGCAGCAGCAGGGATTCACGCTGACCGTGATCCAGCGCTTCCTGACCGGGGAGCTGGAGCGCTCGGACGAGGCGCTGGTGGCAGCTGTCACCCGTCCGGCAGCCCCTCAGACCCTCACGCTGAGCGAGCTCGCCGAGCGCAGCGGCGTGGCCGAACCGCTGCTCATGAGCCTCGAGCAGGCGGGCCTTCTGGTCCCGGTCGAGGGTGGTGACGAGCCGCTCTACCCGGCCGACGACCTGGCTGCGATCGCCGCAGGCATGAAGCTCATCGCCGCGGGCATCCCGCTGGGCGCGCTGATGGAACTCGGCAAGGAGCACGCCGCGGCGGTCGACCGTACTGCGCGCCAGGCAGTCGACCTATTCGACCGCCACGTGCGCGAGCGGATCCAGTCGGAGGGCGGTGCGACCGAGGCTGCCGAACGCCGGCTGCTCGAGATGTTCAACGAACTGCTGGACGCCAGCGGAACCCTGGTCAGACATCACTTCGAGCGGACCCTGCTGCGCGCGGCGCGCGAGCACATCGAAAAGCGTTGATCACGAGCACCTCGGTTCGCACCTGGGAGCTGGATCGCACTCCCGACCTCGTCGATCTCGTCAGCGCCGCACGAGATAACGGGCACGAGGTGCTGCTGATCGAGCGCCCAATGCCGGACGCGGTCAGCATCGCTGCGCTCGGAAAGGCGTTCGACCTGGTGGCGAGCAAGGGCGGTGTCGCGCTGGAGGATGCCGGCGGCAAGGTCGTCGACTTCGAGGCCGGCGCTGACCGGCTGCAAGCCGCGTCCCGGCTGTGGCGAAGGGTCTGCGAGTCGCTGGGCGAACCGGTCGCGGTTGGCGGATTTGCGTACCGGCTAGATCGCGAGCCCGGCGGGCCGTGGTCAGGATTTCCCTCGCTTCTTCTGCGCGTACCCGCCCTCGCGATCACGCGGGTCAGGGGCCGCACATATGCCACTGCGGCGACAGCGGATGCGGAAGCGCTCCTCGAGCTGGTCTCGACAAGCGTCCGGGCTCCAGCGGCGCGCAAGCTAGAGGTGACGCCCGTTCGTAATCCCGTCGCGTGGACTGCCGCGGTCGGAAGCGCGTCGGCTCGACTTCGGGCCGGAGATGCGGCGAAGGTCGTGCTCGCCCGCGAGGTGCTCGCGCGCGGAGACGGCGTCGTGTCGGCCGCCATGGTCGCCCGCTCGCTGCGAGCCGCGTACCCGTCGTGCTTCACGTACCTGATCACGGGCGCCGACGGAACCGCTTTCGCGGGAGCCTCTCCCGAGCTGCTCGTCCGCCGGTCCGGCCGGCGCGCCTTCGCGCAGCCGATGGCCGGGTCGGTCGCACGCGGCGCCACCGAAGTCGAGGATGAGCGGCTAGCGCGCCAGCTGGAAGACAGCGCGAAGGACGCGGTCGAGCATCGCATCGTCTCTGATTTCGTCGTCGAAGCCCTGCGCCCCTTCGCGCAATCGGTGTCGGCGCGACCGCCCGAGGTCGTTCGCTTCACGAACATTCAGCACCTGTCCACCTCCGTCAACGCGGAGCTGGCCGAACCGCCGGCCGATGTTCTGCAGCTCGCCGCGGCGCTGCACCCCACCCCCGCCGTCGGCGGCTGGCCGCGGGAGACGGCCGACGCCCTGATCGACGAGCTCGAAGGGATGGAGCGCGGCTGGTACGCGGGAGCGGTGGGTTGGATCGACAGCCGTGGCGACGGTGAGTTCGCCGTGGCGCTGCGCTGCGGGCTGCTCTGGGAGGACGGCGCGCGACTCTACGCCGGTGTCGGCGTGATGCCGGACTCCGATCCCGCGCGCGAGCTGGAAGAGACGGAGCTCAAGTTCAAAGCGCTGCTGACGGCCCTGGTCTGATGGAAGCGACCATCAACGGCGCCCGCATCCACTACGAGCGATCTGGCAAAGGATTTCCGCTGCTCTTGATCCATGCGGGAATCGCAGATTCGCGGATGTGGGAGCCGCAGGTGAAGGCTTTCGCCAATGACTTCGACATGATCCGTCCTGATCTTCGAGGGTACGGCGATTCGGAGCTGCCGCCGGTTTCCCACTCGATGCGCGCGGACCTCGTCGGGTTGCTGGATCACCTTGGAGTGGATCGTGCGCACGTCGTCGGCTGCTCCCTGGGCGGGACGGTCGCCCTCGATCTCGCCGTGGAACATCCCGCCCGAGTGGCGCGGCTCGTGCTGGTCGGCAGCGGGGTCAGCGGATCGAACCTGGGCCAGGCGGACAGCGCGTTGTTTGCCGACGTGGAAGCCGCCGACAAGGCCGGCGACATGGATGCCGTCAACCGCGCAGAGATCCGGCTGTGGGTGGATGGGCCGCGACGGCCTGAAGGCAGCGTCCCGGCCGCGGTGCGCGACCTCGTTCTCGAGATGAACGGCCGCGCGCTCCGCAGCGACTTCGCCTCCGCTCCTCACCAAAAGCTCGAGCCGCCAGCGATCGGGCGATTGCATGAGGTCGCCGCGCCAACACTGGTGATCGTCGGCGATGAAGACCTGCCGCAGGCTGCGGCCAATGCCGAGGTCATCACGTCAAAAATCCCGGGATCACGGACGGTCGTGATCAAAGGCGCCGCGCACCTGCCGAGCCTCGAGCGGCCCGAGGACTTCAATCGCGTGGTTCTCGATTTTCTTCTGGCGGAATAACACGCGAGGGCCGGCACTCGCGCATTTGCCGGCCGGCCCAAACCCGCGGGACCCGGCACTCGCGTCTTCCTAACTCTTCAGGGCCGCCGCGGCTGCCTCCCAGCACAACCTATGCCCGTTCACGCTGTCCTCGCGCTTGAAGCGCACAACGACCATCGTCGGCGTGGGCGCGGCGATCGCGTCGGCGATCGCCGGCTCGAGGCCTGAGCGATCCGTGACCGGGCTGAACACAAGGCCGTATAGACGCGCCACATGCGCCAGGTCGAGGCCCAGCGGCGTGGCGAACAGCTCCTCGAAAACGTCCTGGTGCTGAGCCTGCGGCAGGAAGTTGAACACGCCCCCGCCTTCGTTGTCGCAAACGACCACGGTCGCTCGGATGCCGTGCCGCCGAAGCGCCCACAGCCCGTTCATGTCGTGATACAGCGAAAGGTCTCCCAGCAGCAGCACCGTCGGCACGTTGACCCGCCCGGCCGCCAGACCCAACCCGGTCGACACCAGCCCGTCGATCCCGCTCGCACCCCGGTTGGCGAAGAACCGCTGCTGGGGGCGCACCTGCGGCCAGAACGCCTCGGCGGCACGGATCGGCATGCTCGACCCGATGAAGACCTGCGCGGGATCAGGGAGGCGTGCGCTCAGCGCGCGGACCACATGTCCCTCGTGCAGGGGCGTGGACACCATGGTCGCGGCGATGGCGGCCGTGGCACGCTTGCCGGCCCCGACCCACTGGTCGCGCCACGCGACGCGCTCGAGCGGGGGCAGCGCCTCGAGCAAGGGCTGCGGGTCGCACGCGAGGATGTTGGTGGCGACGTGGTCCTGGTCGCGCCAGGCGCGTTCCGGGTCGATCAGAAAGGTCGGCGCGGAGGCGGCGGCGAGCCACTTGTTCATAGCACTCGAGGTCGGCATCCCGCCCAGCCGGATCACGAGGTCCGGGCCCTGCTTCAACGACCAACCCGCTCGCAGCAGGGCTTCATAGGATTCGATCGACGCTCCCGCCTCCGGACGCCGCAGCTGGGAGGTCGGCTCGGCCAGCAAGGGAAGCCCGAGGCGGTGCAGCGCGGGCGCCAGCCGTTCCCCGTCCCGCATCTCCCCCGCGACCACCAGGGGGCGCTGCGCGCGCTGCAGCGCCGTGGCCAGCGACGCCACCTGGCTCGGGGACGGGAGAATGCGCCCGCGGCTGATGGACTGCCCGGCGACGCCCATCGCGCCTGGCACCTGGCCCGGCTGCGGCACCAGCGGTTCGCGAAATGGAAGGTTCATGTGCACGGGACCGTCCACCGCTTCCGCGTACGCCCGCACCGCCAGCCGCCGCCACAGGCGCGCCGCGTTGGGCAGCTCGACTGGGGCGCCGGGGTCGACGAACCACCTGACGGCTGTGCCGTAGAGCCTTTGCTGGTCGATCGATTGGTTGGCGCCCGCGCCCTGCAGCTCAGGCGGGCGGTCGGCGGTGATGACGATCAACGGCGTGCGGGAGTACGAGGCTTCGACCACCGCCGCGTGAAACTCGGCGGCGGCCGTCCCCGAGGTGCTGAGCAGGACGACCGGCCGGCCTGTCGCCTTGGCCAGACCGACCCCGAAGAAGGAGCCGGACCGCTCGTCGATGTGCATAAGCACGCTGATCTTCGGGTGATGCTGCAACGCCATGGCGATGGGCGCGGAGCGCGATCCTGGAGAGACGCATGCGTATTCGACGCCTTGAGCCGCGAGCTCGTCCACGAAAGTAGCGGCGAACGCCTGCGTTACATCCATAGCATTGAGTCGCAGTGATTCTCGAGGGTAAGGACGTGCGATTGAGCTACTTCGTGACCGGGGAGGGCACCCCGGTCACCCTGCTGCACGGGTTCACACAGAACGGGCGCAGCTGGCTCGAGGTCATCTCCAAGATGCCGGCGGGCTACATGTGGATTGTGCCCGATCTCCGCGGACACGGCGAGACGCGCACGCGGCCGCACGCGCCCTGCAGCATGGACGCCTGCACTCACTACCTCGAGATGCTGTGGGACCACCTCGGCGTCGAGCAGACTCATCTGGCTGGCTACTCGATGGGCGGGCGCCTCGCTCTTCACGTCGCGGCCACCAAGCCCGAACGCATCGCCTCGCTCCTCACCATCGGCGCCCATGCGGGACTCGATGATGACGCTCGCGATGGACGCAGGCGAGGAGACGAGGCGCTGGCGGAGCGCATCGAGAACGACGGACTCGAAGTGTTCGTCAACCACTGGAGCAGCCTGCCGCTGTTCGCCGGCCTGGTGCGCCGTGGACCGGGGTTCGTGGCGCAGGTGCGCGCCGAAAGAATGACCAACCACGTCGCGGGCCTCGCCTGCTCGCTGCGGGGAATGGGAGCCGGGGTCATGGAGCCGCTGTGGCACAAGCTCGCTGATGTGACTTTTCCCTGCACGTTCGTCGCGGGACAGCTCGACCATGGCTACGTCAGCTCGGCCCGCAGGCTGGCCGCGACGGTGCCCAACGGGCGCGTCGTGATCGTTCCACGGGCTGGCCATACGGTGCACCAGGAAAGGCCCGAGGCCTTCGCCCACCTGCTCGCAGCTCACCTGGCGACCGCGGCCTCTGGGATCTCCACGCCTGAAGCCGAGGCCGATCCGGTCGCCGGCGACGACTGGCCTTCGAGCTCCACGTCCGCCTGAAGGCCGGCCGCGTAGCGTGCCGCGCCCAGCCGCTCCCGATCGAGCATCCCGCCCCCATCGAGGCGCCGCAGGATGAAAGTGCTGCAACCTGACTTGCTCAAGCGCTCGACCTCGCGCGCCACGTCCTCCGGCCTGCGCGCGATCACGTAGGCGTCGGTCACAGCAGCAGGCCCAGCGTCAACAGCAGCGCGTAGGCAAGCTCAGCCATCGCCATGCGCTTCAGGGCGCGTACAAGGGCCGGCGGAGCAGTAGTGGCGAACGCGATCCGCACCGGCACCGCGGCAATCGGGATATCGAACTGGACGAGCATCACCGTGACAGCCGCCACCCCGGTGACGAAGGCAACGATCGGAACGGCAAAGGCCACGCACACCAGCACGACGAGTAGGGCCAACGTCGGGGCACGCCCGATCCGCGTGGCCAGGGTGCGCTTGCCGGCGGCGCGATCCGTCTCCATGTCACGCAGGTTGTTGAGCACGAGGATCGCAGTCGCCAGGGATCCCATTGCGCAGCCGGCGAGAATGGCGAGAGGAGTGACGCGCAGGGTCTCCACGTAAACCGTCCCGACTGTCGCGACAAGCCCGAAGAAGAGGAAAACGAAAACCTCGCCCAACCCAAAGTAGCCGTACGGCCGAGGGCCTCCCGTGTACAGCCAGCCGGCAAGCAGGCAAGCCACACCGACGACCAGGAGCCGCGGGTCCGTGACCACGCTCAGGACAAGGCCAGCGACTGCAGCCACCGCGAAAGCGGCTATAGCCGCCCACTTAACGCGATCCGGCCGCACGACCCCGGACGAGGCTGCTCGTACAGGACCGACCCGAGTTGTGTCCGCGCCGCGCTCGTGGTCCGAGTAG
>JBGPYE010000193.1:0-4292 GCA_041493095.1 Candidatus Dormibacteraceae bacterium | reverse complement strand
GCGGCGATGTCCTGGTTGGTGATGGCGCCGAACGCCTTGTCCTCGGCTCCAACCTTCAGCCGGACGACGACGGTCTTGTTGTCGATCTCGTCGGCGAGGGCCTGCGCCTCGACGCGATCCTTCGTCTCCCGCTTGACCGCAGCCTCCTTCAACCGCTTCGCCTCGGCTTCGGCCCCCTTGCCGGCGGGCACGGCCAGCTTGCGACGAAGCAGGAAGTTGCGGCCGTAACCGTCGGCAACCTCTTTCACGTCGCCGGCCCGCCCGACGTTCTCGACGTCCTTGGTCAGCATCACCTTCAATTCCGTAGGCCCTCCGATACAGTTTGATATTCGTCATCTCTGCGCAGCACGCGTGAGCGGACGCGGTTCACCATCCGCCCAACCGCGTAGCGGGCAGCACCGGTCGTGTCACGCCAATCGCGATCGAAAATGCTTTCCTTCTCCTTGATCGCCGCCTGGTGTTCCTGCCGCAGGTCCTCCGGGCACGCCTCGATGAACGTCTCCACAGCCAGGATGCCCAGGGCGAGCATGTCGAACTCGCCAAGCACGGGAATCCAGGCCGGTATGTCGAGCGGGCTCACGATCACTCCGAGCGCGCCCAGGAGCACCGCTTTGGGAGCGGCGGGCACGCGGTCGTCCCGCAACAGGCAATAGGCAAGCTTGCCGTGTCGCGGCACATCAACCAACAGCTCTTTGGCGCGCGAAAAGACCGATGGCATGGGGGCCGCCACAGCCTACAGCTTTTCTGTGTCCACGGGAAACCTACTTAACTTAGCCTTCGCACATGAGTTCGGCAGTCGTCGCCACGGGATCCACCGAGGAGCGCTTCGGGAATCTCAGGCACGCGGCGCTCAGCGCCTTCTGGTTCGGCGGCAACTTCATGTGGATACCGCTCACCACGGTGCTGGTCCAGAGCCAGGTCGACCAGGTGGTACCCAAGGGCTCCCAGAACGGCGCCATCGGCTTCGCCATCGGCATCGGCGGGTTCCTTGCGATGACCGTGCCGCCGCTCGTGGGGGCATGGTCCGATCGCTTGAACACCCGCTTCGGCAGGCGCCGCCCGATCATGATTGCCGGCACCCTCCTCACGATTCCCGGGCTCATCCTGCTGATGACGGCCGGCAACTACCCACAGATCGTCGTCGGCTACGTCATCGTGCAGTTCTTCTTCAACGCCGCGCAGGCCGCATACGCCGGGATCATCCCCGACGTCGTGCCGGCCCAGCAGTTCGGCAAAGCCAGCGGCTTCCTGGCGACGATGACCCAGCTCGGCATCGGCGGTGGCCTTGGCGCCACGTCTTTGCTTGGCTCGAACCGGGCGATCTACCTGATCTTCATCGGCGCCATAGTGCTCACTCTGCTCCCGACGGTCTGGGCCGCTCGGAACGAAGGCATGGCACCTGTCGCAGCCCACCCGCAGCGCTCCATAGGCGACGCTATCCGCGAGTTCCTGCGGCCGCTTCACGAGGGCGACTTTGCCTGGGTCGTCTTCACCCGCCTCATGATCTCGAGCGGGATCACGGCCGTCCTGTACAACCTGCACAACTTTTTCCGCGACGTCGTGCTCACACCTGCCACGAGCCCGGACACGTTCACCTCGAACTGGCTCCTGGTGGTCGTGCTGACCGCGTTACCCTTCGGGTTCTTCGGCGGGCTTCTTTCCGACCGCCTACACCGCCGCAAAGTCTTCGTCTACCTGGCCGGCGGAGCTCAAGCATTCGTCGCCATCGTCTTCATCGCGCTTTACCCGACGGCCATTCCGTTGGTGTTTGCGCTGGGCATTGCGTACGGGGTCGGCTACGGGCTTTACTTCGCCGTCGACTGGGCCCTTGCTTGCGACACGCTGCCTGACAAAAGCCAGTCAGCCAAGGACATGGGCCTGTTTCACATCGCCCTGACGATGCCGCAGGCGATCATCCCGTTCTTCGGTGGACCGCTCATCGACGCCTTGAACGGCCCACATGGAAACTCGGGCTACAGGGTGGTGTTCTCGAGTGCGGTCGTCTTTTTGTTTCTAGGCACGATCCTGGTGAGCCGCATCAAGACTGTTCGCTGAACGCCGGATCGCCACCAGGCTCGCAGCCCAGATGCACGTGACACCGACCACGCCGAACTCGGCCATCACGCGCAGCACGAACATGTTGGGGTAGCCCGAGACCAATAGGGTCTGAAACCACTTGTGGCCCGGACCGATGAGAAGCCAGCCCGCCGCGACGAGACCCAACACGGCCCAGTCGCGCCGACGCACCGACCACGCGATCAGAAGGACCATCGGCAGCAGCAGGAGCACCAGGTGCGTGCCCCACGAGTAGCTCGCCACCAGCGGGCCTACGGCCACCACCGCCGCAGCCTCCAGCGCTCGCCCCGAGCGATCGGTTCGAGGTCGCCGCAGCGCCCAGAAGGTGACACCGAGGGTGGCCAGCGCGATCACCGTCGTGATCACACGCGCGGCGGGCGGAGTATCTCGCACCACTCCCAAGAAGGTGCCGGGATCCAGCAGCCGCGCCACCGTGCCGCCCGGCGAGTGGTTCTCGAACAACCCGGTGCCGGCGGCCAGAACCGGCGCCACCTTGAAGAGATACTCGGCCAGGTATTGGGGGACCGCCAGCAGCCATAGGACCGACCCGGCGAGCGCCGCGCCAACAACCATCCGCCAGCGTCTTCCCCACAGCAGCAGAAGGCCTAGCGGAGCTTGCAGCAGCTTGATGGCCACGGCCGCCCCGAGGGCGACCCCTCCCCACCATCGGTCCCCGGCCACCCAACCCAGGAGCCAAACTCCGCTCAGCGCGAGCAGCACCAGGTTCACCTGACCTTCGTCGAAATTGCCGGCCACCGGCTCGAACGAGATGGTGACCAGCACCAGCAGTGCGGCCAGCTGCCAGTCCTTGACCGCCGAAGCGCGGAGGGCCGCCAGCATGAAGACCAGAAGGCTGAGCTGGAGCACCGCGATCACGACCGCAAGCTGAATTCGCGGGTCGGCGCCGACCAGGGGTTGGAGCATCCACGCCACCGGTAGAGGTGTGACGTATTGCGCGCCCGCAAGCGGCAGCGGTGTGAACGTCTGCGCCTGGGTCGCGCAGCCCTGGATCAAACAGAGGTCGTAAGGGTCGCGTCCCGCCGCGATCCGCGCTGCGGCTGCCATGTAGTTCGCGCTGAAATCGGGGGGAAGGGCTCCCGTGAGCGCCGGCTGGACCAGGGTGCGCCAGAGATACAGCAAGGCGATGGGCACGCCGGCAATGACGAGCAGGAGCGAGCGAAAGCGGCGGTTCTCCATCGGCGAGCGCCTCGTCACGCCCGGGATTGTCTTAGAAGTGCAACTCGCCCGGGCATTAAACGAGGCGGCGCCTGAAGCGGACACCGCCTCGACCGGAGTACCACCGGGTGACACGCGTTTGGTTTCTGCGCCGCTTTACGGCCGTTGCCTACTTGTGGAGGCCAACCTTGCGCGACTGCGGTGGATCCGGACAGGTCCAACTTGCGACGGAGCGGCGACATTGTCAAGCGGTTTGGATTTCGGAGCCGCAGACGCGTCTACCTCATTTGTACGAGGCGGATGTCACTGAAGACTTTCGTACGGAAAGGCGGCCGCGAACGGCTCGTAGAGGAGCAGCACCTTCTCGATCGGCACCACATCGCGCATGAAGATGCCGCCCGCCGCCACACCCGCAAATCCCACGATGCCAAGGCCGTCGTGCGGCGCGGCATGCTCGGCGCTGTCCTGCATCGCCCTGAACGACTGCGTGCGCCCCGACTGGTTGGCGGTGGCGATCACCTCCTTCCATGCTGCCGTGTAGTTCGCCGATGGGTCGAGCCCTGCCGAGGTCCCCATGACGGCTGTCATCGCTCCAGCTGCAGCCGCGGTCTTGGGCCGTTCGCTGAGGGCCTTGGCGACCGCAGCGACCTCTGCCTCGACGCCGCCCGACAGCGTCGGAAGCATCCGCAGGAATGTCGCGATCTGGCGGTCCACAGCAGCCGGGGGCTGATACCCGGGACCGGGCAGGACGCTGGCGAACGGCCGGTAGATGGATTCGAATTGTGCGGGCTCCATCTGCTCCCGTACGAGGATCGCCAGGGCGACGATCTGGGCTGATTCGAGCGCCACCGCCGAAGCGGTCGGGTCAGGCAAGGCCTTACCGATGGCGAGCTGTGTCTGAGCGACCCGGAACCCACTCGTGAACGCGTTGACCATCGCCTGGTCGGCGCTCGAGAGCAAACCATCCAACACCTGCTCGATCGCAGCGCTTGACGGGCGCTGGCGAGAAAGGATTCGGGCGGTCGCGATCCACTCCCACT
>JBGPYE010000098.1:0-6350 GCA_041493095.1 Candidatus Dormibacteraceae bacterium | reverse complement strand
CTGGTCAACAACGCCGCGACCAACCCTTACTTCGGCCCAGTGCTCGGCGCCGAGATGTCGGCCTGGGACAAGACTTTCGATGTCAACCTGCGCGGGGTCTTCGTCCTGACGAAGCTTGTTTACGAAGCGTGGATGGAGACGCACGGCGGGGCCATCGTCAACGTCGCCAGCGTGGGCGGGCTGCGGCCCGGCCTCGGCCTCGGCGTCTACAACGTCACCAAGGCTGGAGTGATCATGCTCACGCGGCAGCTGGCGCGCGAGCTCGGAGGCAAGGTCCGCGTCAACGCGGTGGCGCCAGGCCTGATCAAGACGCGATTTGCGGAAGCGCTGTGGGGCAACGAGGCAATCCTGGAACGGGTGCTGGCCTCGAATCCGATGGGCAGGATCGGCGTGCCGGACGAGGTCGCGAGCGCGGTGGCGTTCTTGGCGTCCGACGCCGCCAGCTACATCAACGGGGAAGTGATCGTGATCGATGGCGGCGGGGGGGAGCCTTAGCGGTCTCCTTTCGGGCCGGCGCCAGCGCCGCGTCCGCCGCGCCCTCGCCGTTTTCCGACGCCAGCTGGCGCGTGTGGATGAAGTCCTCGAGCTCCTTCTCGTACTGGTACGCGTGGCGGTCGGGCGCGTAGCGGAGGACCCGACGCTGCTGGATGAAGTCTTCGAACGAGGCGCGCGTGCCACGGGCGGCACGGAAGCCAAGCTCGCGCGCCGCTTTCGCCGTCGAGAGCGTGCGACCCCAGCGAAGAAGGTCAAGGAGCTGCGGCGAAAGGAACGCGACGCCGGCCTTGCGGACGGCCAAAGCCGCCAGCTCGAGCCCGATGGGGGGGAGCAGAGGCGCGTGCAGCTTGCCGGCCGCGTCGAGCAGCTTGGAGAGGGGCTCAGGTCCTGGCGAGGCGATGTTGTATGCGCCGGCAGGCCCTCGCTTGGTCGCGAGCGCCATCGCCTCAACGCAGTCGTCGCGGTGGATCAGCTGGAGCAAAGGATCGTAGCCAGCGATAGTCGGGACAACCTCAAGGTCCAGGTAGCGCGCGAGCGGCTGCGGCTCCTCCGGGTTGAGGCTGTTGGCGAATCGGAGCACCAGGATCGCAATGGCGGGATTGCGCAGGGCGAAGTCGCTCACGTAGGACTCGACCTCGACGATGTCGCGCACGAACTGGTGGCGCGAGTTGCTGTCCAGGCGGTGGTCTTCGCGCAACCCGGCGGGCAGGTCGAAGCGCGAGCCGTAGACGTGCCCGGATGACTTGAGCACGAATCGCCGCACGGGGCTGCCCTCGCCCGCACACCCCGCGAGCAGGTTCAGCGTGCCGATGACGTTCATCTCGTGGGCGCGGCGGGGGTCCATGTCGAACGAGTCGATGCTCGTGAGCGTGTGCACGACCGTGTCGATGCCGACGGCGCGCACGAGCTTGCCGATCAGTGAGTGGCGGATGTCGAGCTTCAGGTAGTCGGCGCGACCCAGGTCGTAGCGCGGCTCCCGGACGTCGATGCCGATGACCTCGGCCACGTCAGGGTCCTCGATCAGGCGCTGCACGACCAGCGCGCCCCACCAGCGAGCGACCCCGGTGACAAGAATGCGTCGTTTCTTGGAGGGCATAGTTGGATTCAGTTTATGCCGGAAATCCCGCGCGCAGGTAGCGCTTTGCCAGGCCGTCCGCCAAACATTCTCTGCGGCTGCTTGCGTGGCTTGGAGAAGTCTTATGACAAGTCCCAACCTGCAGGAAAAAGAGCCATGAGAGGAAACCTAGGTTTCCTCTCATATGTTTTCAGTATGTGCGTTTGATGACGTCGCGTTCCATCTGCACCACGGCTTTCGAGACGGTGTCTTTCAGCGGTGATTTCGCCACTCTCAAGGCCCACTCCAGCTGTCGCAACAGCGAATACAGGCCTTTCATCGCCTTGATCGCGTCGCCGATGTCAATGTTGGCCGGGAGCGGGATCTGGTCGAGTGGCTCCCCGGCTGACCAGCGATACGCGAAGTCGATGTAGTCATGCGACGGCGTGCGGAGGTTCGGCTCATCGAGGTCGCTCTCCATGTCCGCGAACCGGAAGTACAGCGAGCGGATCAACCTCGCGGTCTGCGCGATCGCCGGAGTCGGGTAGCGTCGCGGCCCGCGCGCCTCCCGGTTTCGGCCTCGCTCCCTGTCCTCCGCTGCCAGCATCACGAGCACCGCGCAAATCTCTTCCGGGGCCAGACCCTCGAACCACCCAAGCCATACGGCCTCGGCGACCAGGATGGTGTTCTCGCCATACACACGAGCCGCGAACAGGCCCTTGTCGGTCGGCTTGTCATGAGCGAGAAAACCCGCCTCGGTGAGGAACTTGCACAGGCGGCGCAACTTGCGGGGGTACTCATCCATCTGCCCTGTGACTTCGCGCGACCCCGCCTCGAGCTCCTTCTGAAGGGTTCGGATCTCGGCGTACCTCTGGACCAGCTCGCCAAAGTGCGGCGAGCGCACCACCTTGAGCTTGCGCTGGCGCTCCAACAGGCCCTTCGCTTCCACCTCGAGCCGCTGGATCGTGCGGCCACCCGAAGTCATCGCCCTGGTGTGCCTTTCCCCTCGCCGCCCTCTTCGCTCAGCGGCGCCTTCTCGACGCAGCCGCTTGAGCTCGATCCGGATCGCGCGTCTTCGGTCCTCGAGCTTGAAGTACTGGGCCACATCTTCGATCGAGACCTCGGGGTCGTCCCACATCCGGCGGATGTCCTCCAGCTGCTGGCGAACATTGACTAGACGCTCCTTCGTCTGCTCGGCGGCGAGCCTCTTCTGAAACTGGCCGAACGAACGCTGCATCAACCCCTCCGCCTCCTCGGGCGTGTAGACGCGCATGAGGTTGAGGGCCATGTTGTAGCTGGGCAGGAACTTGGATTCGACGACCAGCGTCGGCCCCATCGCGACCTCGTAGATGGTGCCGACCTCCACGTCCGACTCCTTGAGGACCACGCCGTGGCCGATCACGTCGATGCCGCGCCGGCCGGCACGCCCCATGAGCTGTGTCAGCTCGCCAGTCGTGAGGTTGGAGAAGTTGACGCCGTCGAACTTGGTGAATGACGAAACCACGACGCCGCGCGCGGGCATGTTGATGCCCAGCGACAGCGTCTCGGTCGCGAAGACGACCTTGATGAGGCCGCGCTGGAACAGCTCCTCAACCATCTCCTTGTGGTACGGGAGGAGACCTGCATGGTGCTCGGCCAGCCCGCGGCGGAGAAGCCTCGCATCCACCATGCGCCGGAACAACGCTTCCTCGTCCTTGTCCTTCAGGCCGTACAAGCGCTCGGCCGCGACGCGATCGATGGCCTCCTTCTCGTCCGCGGTGGTGAGGTCGATCTCGTGGTACGAGCAGCGCTTGAGCGCCTCGCGGCAGCCACGGCGCGAGAAGATGAAGTAGATCGCCGGCAGCATGTCGAGGCTGCGGAGCTCCGGGACGACGTGCAGCAGGTCATTCGAAGGCAGCGAGCGGTATTGACCGATCCGGTGTGAGGCCTCCTCTTCCTGTGCGGCCTTGCTCCACGTCCGCTGGTCGATTCCGCCATCGCCTTTGAAGAGAGGCAGGAAGTGGTTGTTGATCGCCAGCCACATCTTCAGCTCGACCGGCCTCACGTCATGGAAGACCGTTTCCATGCCGCCGCGGTTTTCGGCCATCCAGTCGGCGATCTCTTTGTAGTTGCCGATGGTCGCGGACAGGCCGACGAGCTTGATCGTCTTCGGTGCCTGGATGACGATCTCCTCCCACACGGAGCCGCGCGGGAAGTCGTCGATGTAGTGGACCTCGTCGAGCACCACGTACTGCACGAGGTCGAGCCTCTTCGGGTCCTCGTAGATCAGGTTGCGTAGGATCTCGGTCGTCATGACGACGACCGGAGCGTCGTCGTTGATGGTGTTCTCGCCAGTCACAAGGCCGACCATCGACTCGCCGTACTGGCGCACGAAGTCGTGATATTTCTGGTTGCTCAGCGCCTTGAGCGGCGTGGTGTAGAGCACCTTGGCGCCGTCTTGCAGGGCGCGAAAGATCGCGTACTCGGCCACCATCGTCTTGCCGCTTGACGTCGGCGCGCTGACGAGCACGCCGCCTCGGCCTCGCTCCAGCTTGTCAATCGCCTCGCGCTGGAACGCGTCGAGCTTGAATGGCAAGCCCGCCTCAAATTCGTCAACGAGCGAGTCGATGGTTTTCACAGGCGAACCAGCTCGGTCGACACGTCGGTGATGCGCGCGCCATCGCTGTGCGACTCGATGAACCTGAGGACTGACGCGAGCACCTCATCGGCGTGGCGCCCGTCACCGCTGACCGTCGCGACGGCCAGCTCGGCGAGCTGCCAACGATCGAGCTCGCCGACTTCGGCGGCGGAAACTTTCAGCTGCTGGCGCAGCCGGCTCAGCAGTCCGCTCACGATCATGCGTTTCGACTTCAGCGAGCCGCTCTCCGGCAAATGCAGCACGACACGCAAAAGTCCGACGGTCAAGGGTGCAGACATCTATCAGCTAGATTAGGTCGGTGAAGACCGGGACATCCGAGCTGCGCGAGCTCGGGCGCGACCTGGTCAGGGTGTCATACCTGAAAGGCGATTTCGTTCTGCGCTCGGGCAAGCGGTCGAATCGGTATTTCGACAAGTTCCTTTTCGAGACCGAGGCGGATCTGCTGCGCAGGCTGGGCAAGCATCTCGCGGCGCTCGTACCCAAAGAGACCCAGCGCCTGGCGGCGCCAGAGCTGGGCGCGGTACTGCTCGGAGGTGCCGTCTCCCTGGAGACCGGTCTGCCGTTGGTCCTCGTGCGCAAGGAACCGAAGGGTTATGGGACCTCGAAGCAGATCGAAGGCCGCCTGGAGCCAAAGGATCGGATCACCCTCATCGAAGACGTGGTGACGACAGGCGGCGACTCGTTGCGGTCGGCGCAGGTGCTGCGTGACGCCGGCGCGGACGTCATCCACCTGGTCGTCGTGCTCGATCGGGGCGAAGGCGGCGAGGACAACATCAAAGGCGCCGGCATCCCTTACTCGCCGCTCTTCCGCGTTCAAGACCTCGAACTTGACTGAGCTGCTGATTCGGGGGGGCACCGTCCACGGCCCAGACGGTCCTCTCGAGGCGGACGTTCACGTGACCGATGGCGTGATCACGCGCGTCGACACGGGCGGCCCGACTCCGGAAAGCGCCGCGCTCATCGACGCTCACGGGATGTATGTGCTGCCGGGTGCGATCGACGTCCACGTGCACAGCCGCGACCCCGGCTTCCCCGACAAGGAGGATTTCGGCACACTCACCTGGGCGGCGGCGATGGGGGGTGTGACCACCGTGATCGACATGCCCAACACGGTGCCGGCCGTCGACTCTGCCGGCGTGCTGGAGGCCAAGGCGGCCCTCGCTCACTCGAAGGCGCGTGTCGACTTCGGCCTGTGGGGCCTGATCCGCTCGAGCTCTACACCCGACCAGCTCGAGGCGCTCGCCGCCGCGGGCGTGATCGGATTCAAGGCTTATCTCGGCTACGCCTTCAGCCTCAGCCGGAAGCAGGTCCTTTATTCGCCCGAGGCGGGCGATCCCGACCTCGAAGCGCCGCCGGACTACGGAACGCTGGCCAGGGTCGCGCCGGTGGTCGCCGAGCTGGGCCTCCCGCTGGCGATCCATGCCGAAGACCCGACGGTGCTCGCGGCGTTCAGGCGCCCGCTGGAAACGTACTCAGACCTGTTGGATTCGCGGCCTGCGGAAGCGGAGGCTGTCGCCATATCGGCCGCGGCTGCGATCGCAAAGGAGTCGGGGCTCCACCTCCACGTCGCACATCTCTCCAGCGCACTGGGCCTGCGCGCGGCCGAGGACGCGATACGAAATGGCACGTCGTTGACCCTCGAGACGTGTCCCCAGTACCTGTGGCTCACAGAGCAGGATTTCGAGCTCGTCGGCACGTCGATGAAGATGTTTCCGCCCGTCCGCACTGCGGCCGATCGCGATGCCCTGGTTGAGGCGGCGGCGAACGGTGTGATCAGGATCGTGGCTACGGACCACGCGCCGCACACAGATGAGGAGAAATCGCTTCCCTTCGATGAGGCGCCTTCTGGCAGCCCCGGCGTGCAGACGCTCTACGTGAGCTGCCTCGAGCTCGCGCGGCGCCTGGGCGACGAGTCACTCGCCGCGCGTTGGGTGAGCGAAGGCCCCGCCGCGCTGGCAGGCTTGCAGGAGACTAAGGGCGCCATCGCACCTGGATTCGACGCGGACCTGGTGATCGTCGATCCGAAGGGCACGACTCGGGTCACTCCCTCGCTGATGAAATCCCGGCAGCGGCACGGAGCCCTGGACGGCAAAGAGTTCGGGTTCGCCGTGCGGGATGTATTCCTCCGCGGGCAGGCCGTGGTTCGTGAGGGGACTCGCGTCG
>JBGPYE010000064.1:0-7336 GCA_041493095.1 Candidatus Dormibacteraceae bacterium | reverse complement strand
CTGAAGTGCAGCTGACACTCGGCGTCGCGCTCGTCGTCGCCGAAAACGAAAAGGACGGCAAAGCCATCCTCGACAGCTTGACCCCGGAGCGGCGCGCGATGGCCAGGGTCGCCACCGTGCACCAGGCTGCGGAGCAGATCGGCAAATACATGGACGCCGGATTCACCGGCTTCACGTTGAACAACAACATCTATTCGACCAACGAGTCGATCGCGCTCGCCGGCGAGCTGATCAAAGTCGTAAACGGCAGTGCCGTGTCGGCCTAGAGGCTCCCCACCTTGCGGGGAGCTCGGCCGCAGCCGCTGGCGGGCGCGGCCCTGAGGGGCGGCGGTAAGCCTTCTCTAATCCTTGTAAGTAAGCTCCCCCGCGCGCACCGCCACTTTCAGGTAGTTCTCGGGCGGGGCGAGCGGGCACGCCCAGCGCGGGCTGTATGCGCACGACGCGTTGTAGGCGTAGTTGAAATCGATCACCACATCGCTGGAGCCGGGCGTGATCTCGAGCACGAGCCCGTCGGTGTCCTTCGCGGTGTCGAACAGATAGCGCCCTCCGCCATACGTCTCGCGACCGGACGTGGTGTCGCGAAACGGAACGAACAGCCCGCCCGCGTACTGAACGAGGCTGAGCACGGTGAGGCTGCACGGTAACCCGCCCAGCTCAAATACAAGGCGGCCGCCCCGTCGATAGCGGACCGAGCCATCTTCGCCGCCGGTGTCGATCACAAGCTCCGATCCATCGGCTGGCTCGAAGCGCGCGTGCACTCGATAAGCTGCGTCGTAAGGAAAATAGCGAAGGCCCTGGAAGGCACCACGCTCGTCGGGCTCGATCGGCGATTGCGGGTGCGTCCCGAACAGCTTGTCGCGTTCGTGCCTGAACCGGATGATGGCGTCAGGCCCGCTGATCCGATACAGATCCCCAACTCGGCGCCGCCAGTCGACGAGGTCGAGGAGGGCTTGCGCGTCAGCGGCCGTCAATTTGTTCCGCGCCCGGCGGCCCCATGCTCGGTCGGGGTGAGCTTGTAGCTCGCTTGCGGCGGCAGATTCGCCAGGGCCTGGTGCACGTCGTCCTCGGTCGCGTCTGTGACGGAAAGGACGTAGCGTCGGGAGTGAGGCTCCGCGACTTCAGTGGCGTAGATCGGAACAGATACAGGCGCGGCCACCGCGACCGCAGCGGGCGCCTGCTCGACCGCAACCTTCGGAGGCCGAGCCGCTGCGTCCGCTTGCAGCACCCGCCAGTGGTACACGCCAATCCCCGCAGCGACGACGATCACGGCCAGGTAGTGGCCGAAGTCCAGGTTGCCGACGTCGTTTAGCTTTGGATGCGCGCTGAAGACCTGCTGCAGGAGCGCGTTGAGCATCCCGACACCGGCTCCGAGAATCACGAGCACGCTCGCCAGCAGGGCAGCCCAGACGTAAAGGCGCCGGCTGAGTGACTGGCGATCCGCCGCCCACGGTGATGGACGCCAGTGGGCGACCCAGACCGCGGCGCCAACGACCAGCAGGGTGACCCAGAGGCTGACCGGGTCTTTCCAGTCGCCGGCCTTGACACCGATGATCGGCGCCTCCAGCTGCTCGGCGAGCGTCCAGAGCAGGCCGCCTGCGCCGGCTGCCCACGCCGCCAGCGACACGAGGGTCGCCAGGTTCGTGTACAGCCGCCGGATGCCCGCCTGCCGATCGGCCTCCTGCGCCCTCGCGTCCTGCGCCAGCCAGCGGCGCACCAAAAACCAGGCGATCCCATACACGAGAACCTGTGACCCCGGCGCGGCCAGCGCTCCGAGGATGTCGTCGCCGACTATCCCGACGGGGTGGGCCACGCCGAGGGCGCGCGCCAGGCCGTAGTACAGGATCTGGCTCCCGGCGACAAGGGCGGTGACGATGCTCACGGCCACAGCGATGAACCCTGTCAGCGCGCGCAGCGTCGAGTGCCGGTCGTCTGAGACGTGGTGCTGCACGATGGTGCGCGCGTGGATGCCCCACACGACGATCCCGGCCAGGAACAAGCCGGCGGCGTCACCCATGTATCGGTAGTCACCGAGTGAGGTGTGCCAGGCCTTCAGCCAGACGAGCTCGAGCAGGCCGCTCGCGCCGCTCAGCGCCATCAGCAGGCTTACGAGCAGGACGACGTACATGTACCAGCGCCGCAGCGTGGCAGACGCGCCAGTCTCGCCGACCGCAGCCCGATCGCGCGTCGCGATCCGGAAGTGGAATGCCCAGGTCACGATGAAGACCAGGGCGATCCATGCGGCCTGCGAGGTGGCGAGCCAGTTCGGATCTGCCGGGCATGTGATCTCCGGGCTTTTGAGAAATGGCCCGGTGGCAACCGTCGCGCAGGTGTCCATCAGCGGGCGCAAGAGGTCGGCGGCGGTGATCGCCAGGGCGACCAGCGCGCCGAGCGAAGCTGCCAGGCACGCCCAGTAGAGGTACAGGCGCCGGATCGCGGAAGCGCGCTCGTCTGGATCGCGCATGGCAAAGCGGCGAGCGAACCAGAAATGCGCTCCCCAGACCGGCAGCGCGACCACCGTCATCGCGGTGTAGATGGCCAGCTGCGTCCGGCTGTCTTGAGCAGAGGGGTCGTTGAAGACGAAGAGCAAGACTGTGGACCCGAGCAGCGCGAGCCCTACGGCCAGCAGTCCGAGGCCGGCGGCGCTCACCAGGTACAGGTAGAGGCGCCGCAGGATCATGGCCGAAACCGTACTACCATGCGCGGGTGATCTCTCAAGAACTGCTCGAAATCCTGGCGTGCCCGAAATGTCACACCAAGGTGGAGTTCAAGGAACCTGACCAGCTGCGCTGCCCGAACTGCAAGGTGCTCTATTCGATCGTCGACGGCATCCCGGTGATGTTGATCGAGGAGGCTAAACCCGACCCCAGTTAAGCCGCACAGGCGTATTTGCTGGTGTCCGTTTGAGAAGGATGCGCCTGCGCGTCCCTGACATCGCCCTGGATTTCGTCGTCGGTGAGCGCATAGGCCTGGTTGGGATCGCCGGCTGATGTCGCGAACACCAGACCAAGCACGCGCCCGTCGAGGTCGACCAGCGGGCCGCCTGAGTTGCCCGGTCGCACCTTGGCCTGGATAACGAAGATCTGGCGTGTGACGAGATTGGCGTTGTAGATGTCGCGTCCCTCGGCATCGATCCTTCCATCAACCACAGCGGGGGAGACCTGCTCCGGACCCCCGCCTGGGTAGCCGATCACCGCCCCTTTAGTACCGCGCTGCGCGGGACCGAAGACGAGCGGCGCCGACCTGAAGTCCGGCACGTAGAGGACGGCGACGTCTCGCTCGGGGTCAAAGTAGACGACGGTGCCCGGCAGCTTGCCGCCCGCCACGGTCAGGATCGAGTGCCCGCTCGTCCCCGACACGACGTGGGCGTTGGTGACGATGTAGCCGGCGCCAACTGGAAAGCCGCTTCCGGTAACCAGGCCTCCACATCCGAAGCTCGAGACCTTGACCACCGACTGTGCCGCACGCGTGACCCCGGGTGTGTCGACCGATTCAGGGAGGGACAGGGGTGCGCCGATCGCGGGCTCGAGGCCTGCGAAAACCGATGGGAAAGAAACGCCCGACAGGATTCCCTGGATGCTGGCCAGAAAAACGGGGGGCCGTGGCGCCAGGTTGTCCAGCGTATGAAGAACGACCGAACGCTGGATCTGCTGCGCGACCTCCTGGCTGGGCCCGCGCGAGAAGCTGATCCCGAGAAACCAGCACATGGTGACTACCGCCACCGCCGAAAGCACCGCCCCGCCGATGGAGTCGGTCGTGGTGTGCACACCGGTCCTGAGGATGTTGCGTCGGATGGGCTCGCCCGCCGCAAACCCGATGCTCGAGCCGAGGCTGCCGCCGATGACGAGAACGAGCACCGCGCCAAGCGGACGCGCCACGGTGTTGTGGATCTCGAGGTAATTGAGCACAGGGGTAGCGGCGGTCGCTCCCAGCAGAACGCCCACCACGAGGCCGGCGTACTGAGCCGCGGACAGCCAGAAGCCACGCCTATACCCGTTCGCGAGCCCGATGAGGACCGCGGCCACGATCACGATGTCGATCAGGTCGATCACTTCTTAGCCTATTAACACCCTAGTGGGCTCAGCCGCCCGAAGTTCTCGGGCTCGGTTTGCTGATAAATTGCAGGCGTGATCTTTCTCGCCGGCGAATGGGTCCCGGCCTGGCTCGCGATGAGCATCACGTTCCTGGTCGCCAGTCTTGGGGTTGCCGGCCTCGGCTGGTGGGTGCTCCGGGGGGATGCTCGCAACCGCGCTGGCGAAGAAGCTGCCGAGTCCCAGCACCAAGAGGCGCACCACTAAGCCTCACTTTCCCGCTCGCCGGGGGAAGTCGGCGCGTCCTTCACCGCTTGCCGGGGAACGTGGCGCGTAGCGCCGGATGGGGACGCGCCCGATGGGGACGACCCCTAGCAGAGACGGCCCCCCTAAACCTTGGCAGGCTCCGGTTCGGTGGCCACGACCTCGCCCGACTCACGCAGGTCGCGGAGCGGCATGAAGCTGTGAATCGGCGGCACGCGCTCGAAGTTGTACGGGGGCGGAGGAGAGGTGGTCGCCCACTCGAGAGTGTTGCCCTGCCATGGGTCGTTGCCCGCGATCTCGCCTCCATTCCAGCTGCGCACCACGTTGATCAGGAAGAGCAAGACCGAGAAAGCGATCAGGAAGGACGAGACGGTGATGATCATGTTGGTCGTCGCCCAGCCCGGGTTGGCGTACGTCGCGATACGTCGCGGCATGCCTTCGAGCCCGAGCGAGTGCATGATCAGGAAGGTTCCGTTGAATCCGACGAACAGCGTCCAGAAATTCCACTCGCCGAGCTTGGGACTGAGCATGTGGCCTGTGATCTTCGGGAACCAGTAATAAAGACCCGCGAAGATCGTGAACACGCTGCCACCGAAGAGCACGTAGTGCAGATGCGCGACCACGTAGTAGGACTGGTGCAGCTGGGTGTCCACCGGGACTGAGGCGAGATACACGCCGGTGATGCCGCCGATCAGGAACGTGGCGAGGAATCCCCACGCGAACTTCATCGGCACCGTAAATTCGACCGATCCCCACCAGGTGGTGGCGATCCAGTTGAAGAACTTGATGCCGGTCGGCACGGCGATCAGCATCGTCATGATCATGAAAAAGCCCTCGACATAGGTGTTCATACCGACGGTGAACATGTGGTGCGCCCACACGGTCATCGAGAGGAAGACGATGCCGAACAAAGCCCCGACCATCGTCATGTAGCCGAAGATCGGCTTGCGCGCGAAGACCGGGATGATCTCCGAGATCATGCCGAATCCAGGCAGGATCATGATGTAGACCTCGGGGTGCCCGAAAAACCAGAACAGGTGCTGGTACAGCACGGGCCGGCCCTGCGTCGTGAAGAACTGTGTCCCAAGCTGGCGGTCGAACTCGACCAGGATCATCGCCGCTGCAAGCGGCGCGCCGACGACCAGCAGCAGGATCGAGGTCGAGATCTGCGCCCAGACGAAAAGGGGCAGGCGCGTGAGCTTCATGCCTGGAGCGCGCAGGGCGACGATCGTGGTGAGGAAGTTGGTCGAGGCCATGATCCCGCTGATCGCCCAGACGATCAGGCTCAATGCCCAGAAGTCGACCCCCAAGCTGTGCGATTGGTAGGCCTTCTCGGTGAGCGGTGCGTAACCCGTCCAGCCGGCGTTGAGCGCGCCGCCCGTGAGGAACCCGCTGTAGTAAAGAATGATCGAGACCGGTACGAGCCAGAACCCGAGCAAGTTCACCCGCGGGAAAGCCATGTCGCGAGCGCCGATCATGATCGGGACCATGTAGTTGGCGATCCCGGTTAGAAAGATGGTGACGAAGAAGAAGATCATCGTCACGCCGTGCGCTGAGATCAGCTGGTTGTAGGTCTCGGCGTCGACCACCGAGAGATTCGGCTGTGAAAGCTGCAGGCGGATGACCAGCGCGAAGATGCCGGCGATCACGAAGCTCAAGATGCCCGTGACCATGTACATGATGCCGATCAACTTGTGATCGGTCGTCGTCAGCCAGATGCTGATCGGCCTGAAGAATGTGTCGTCGTAGGCCTTCGGGCGGGGCAGAACTGTGGTTGCCGCCATGATTCCTATCCTAGCTCGGGGACGCTGAAGGGCTGGCTGAGGCCGGCGGTGGAGAAGGGGACGGTGATGGTGAGGCCTTCAGGGCCGCGAGCTGCTTCTGCGCCCACTGGTCGTAGTCGGACTTGCTCATCGCCTGCACGATGATCTGCATGGTGCTGTGTCCAACCCCGCACAGCTCGGCGCACTCACCGCGCCATGAGCCGACCTGGTTGATCTTCAACCATGAGAAGTTGTCGTAACCGGGCACGGCATCGGTCTTCCCCGAAATGGCGGGCACCCACCACGAATGGATCACGTCTGTGCCCTGGAACTGCAGCTTGACCAGCGTGTCGACCGGCACGACGAACGGCACGACATCACCGGCCAGGGTGCCCTCCTGGTGGACCACCACTCCGTTCCCATAGTCGTAGTCCCACCCGAACTGGTGACCCCTGACGACCACCAGCATCTGCTCGTTGGTGATCGGCTGGAAGTCCCTCTGCAGCTCGACGAAGCTGAACCACGCGATGGCGAGCACCACCAGAAGTGGGGCCACCGTCCAGATCACCTCGAGCCCGGTGTGGCCGTGGATCTGCGGCGGGACATAGCCGGCCGGTTGCCGCGAGCGCCGGTAGCGGAGCACGACCCAGAGCAGCGCCACCTCGACGCCGATGAAGATGACGATGGCCGGGATCGAGATTCCGATATAGAGCGCGTAGATGCCCTCGCCGTTGGGTGAGACGGGAGTCGGAAAGATCGGGGAGATGCCGCCCAGGCCGTCGCAGGAGCTGAGCAGGAACGCAGTAGCCGAAAGGCCAAAGAGCGCGCGAGCGCGTGCCGCCACGGCCTGAAGTATATCGGCGGTCAGAAGCGGGGAGGCCGGAGTGGGTTCCCTGCCGCTGATAGAATCCGAAATCGACTGTGCCGGCAGCTAAGAAACCTCGATACGTCGATGTGTCGAACCCTGCTCTGGCTGTCGAATGCCCGCGCTGCGGGCTGCTGACCGCCCGCTTCGTCGACCACTGCCGCAACTGTGCCTACAAGCTCTGGCCTTCGAGCGAGATGGCCTCCGCTGCGTTCAAGGCTTGGCAGGCGGCCGATCCGGTCCGGCGCTCCGAGGTGTCGCGATTCGACATGGACTATCCGGTCCGCATCGACAACACCGTCGACTACGTCGCGCGGGCCCGACAGCTGGGCATCCACCTCTCCCCAAACAGCAACTGGCCGTTTGTCATCAGCTTCGGCGGGGGCTTTCTCGCTTTCGCCGCGATTCCATTTCCG
>JBGPYE010000194.1:0-4288 GCA_041493095.1 Candidatus Dormibacteraceae bacterium | reverse complement strand
TCTCTATGCCGACGAGTCGAAGATGGCCGCCCCGGGCACCCCGGGTTTCGACGCCCAGAACGATGCCTTCAACAACTACTTCGCCGAGATCGACGGCAAAGGTATGTTCAAGGCGGGCGATCCGGTCCAGGCGTCGAAGACCTCAAAGACAGTTCGCGTCCGCAACCACTCGACGGAAGCCGCCTCCGGACCCTTCGCCAAGGGCGCCGAGCAGCTGGTCGGCTTTTACGTGATCGAGGCCGCCGATCTGGACGAGGCGGTCAAATACGCGGCGAAATGCCCGGCCGCAAGCGTCGGGGCCGTGGAGGTCCGCCCGATCTTCTCGATGTAGTCCGACCGGGGCCGGCCCCGCCGGCCCCAACCCTCCTTTCCTGTTGCGCGGCGCGCGCGCGTTGACGCCACCGCTACCTGGTGATAGGTTCGGCGCCAATACACGGCCGCCAGCAGGTAGGAGGGGATGCACTTGGAGGATCACGCACACCATGCGGACGTTCAGGACCTTGCGAGGTTCGGCTACAAACAAGAGCTGAGGCGGGCCCTCGGCGTCTACTCGAGCTTCGCCGTCGCGTTTTCATACATCTCACCCTCGACCGGCATCTTCACTCTCTATGCCCTTGGCCTTGGCATCGGTGGGCCCGCTTTCATCTGGAGCTGGCCGATCGTCGTCATCGGACAGCTGGTCATCGGTCTGAACTTCGCCGAAGTCAGCTCGCATTTCCCCGTGGCCGGGTCGGTCTATCAGTGGACCAAGTACCTCTCCAACCCGACGTACTCCTGGTTCACAGGCTGGATCTATCTGTTCGCCGGGGTTCTGACAGTGGCGGCGGTCGTCGCGACCGTGCCGCTTGTCTTGATTCCGCTCCTCAACAGCCTCGGCATGGATGTGCCCAACAACCTTGATTCGCAACGCAACATCGCCGCGCTCGTGCTACTTAGCACGACGCTGCTCAGCATTTTCGGCGTGAGGCTGGTCGCCATCGTCAACAACACCGGCGTCGTGTTTGAGATCCTGGGCATGGTCGTTTTCGCCCTAGTACTCCTGTTCTTTTACGCGCACCAGTCGCCCGGCGTCATCTTCGACACGACCGAGCTGGCGGCGAGCGGCAATCCGTTTGGCACCTTCTTCGCGGCGATGTTCATGTCGCTGTTCGTGATCTACGGCTTCGACACGGCCAGCACGCTGGCGGAAGAGACGAAGAATCCTCGAAAGGAGGCGCCGCGAGCGGTAATCGCGGCGATCATCGGCGCGGCGATCATCGGCGCGATCTTCCTCTTTGCCACGCTGCTTGCCATCCCCGGCAACATCCACGACTACGTCGCAGCGATCGGCGAGGGCAAGGCCGCACCGCCAGTCGACATCATCACGGGCAACCTGCCCAAGTGGGCTGCGGATCTCTACCTCTTCGTGGTCTTCGCGGCCATTTACGTCTGCTGCCTTGCCATCCAGACCGCGACCATCCGGCTGGCTTTCGGCATGGCGCGGGACGGGAAGCTTCCGTTCGCGCGCGTCTACGCCAAGGTGAACCCCACCCTCCACACTCCGGTGGGTACATGCATCCTGATCGGGGTGCTGGCAGCGATTCCCTTCCTCTACTACGCGGGAGTCTTCCTCATCGCCATAGGCGCGACGGGGTTGATCTACCTCTCTTACATCCTCGGCAACATCGCGATCCTGATCGCCCGGCAGCGCGGCTGGCCGAAGGAAAGCGCGCCGTTCAAGCTCGGCAGCTGGGGAACGATCATCAACGTCCTCGGCCTGGTGTGGGGCATCAGCATGTTCGTCAACTTCCTCTGGCCCCGCGGCAGCAGCAACCCGCCTGTCAGCAGCCTGCCAAACCTGCCGGACCTGGGTCCGCTGGGTAGCATTCCACTGTTCGAAGCCACCCTCGGAATCATCCTGATCGTGGGCTTCATCTACTGGCTCGTCGCTCAGCGCAACGCGCCTGCGACCAGGGCCATCGCACCGGCCGAAGCGCCGGCAGTCTAGGTTCGAACGGGGGCCGGATCGTCCGGCCCCCTACTCTCTTGACCTCAAGTTGAAGACTCACGCGCGCGCTGTCGTCATCGGCGGAGGAGTCGGCGGCGCGGCCATTCTCTACTGGCTGACGCGCCTTGGCTGGAAGGACACGGTGCTCGTCGAGCGCGCGCGGGTGACCAGCGGTTCGACGTTTCACTCCGCCGGGCTGGTCGGCCAGCTGCGCGGCTCGCTCAGCCTGACGCAGATGATGATGAACTCGGTCGACCTGTACCGCTCGCTCGGCCAGGAGGTCGGCCTCGAGACCGGCTGGCACGAGGTCGGCTCGCTGCGCCTTGCCTCTAGCGAGGAGCGCATGGAGGAGCTTTCGCGCCAGGCGGGATGGGCGAAAACGTTCGGCCTGCCGCTGGAGCTGGTGTCGGCGCAGGAGGCACAGCGCATGTTCCCGCCGATGTCGACGGATGGCGTCCTGGGCGCCGCGTTCCTGCCGACCGACGGATACATCGACCCGAGCCAGCTGACGTTCGCCCTGGTCGAAGGCGCGCGACGGCGGGGGGCAGAGATCTGCGAGGACACGCGCGTCACAGGCATCGAAGTGCGCGATGGCCGCGTCCGGCGGGTCATCACGGAGCGCGGCGACATCGAGACGGAGCTCGTGGTCGACGCGGGCGGGATGTTCGCGCCCGAGATCGGCCGGATGGCCGGCGTCAACGTCCCGCTGATTCCGATGGCCCACGAATACGTGATCACGAAGCCGTCCGGCCTGCCGCTCGATATGCCGACCATGCGCGACCCGTCGCTGCTGGTCTACTACCGGCCCGAGTCGGGCGGTCTGATCATGGGCGGCTACGAGCGCGACCCGGCGCCCTGGGGCCTCGACGGCATCCCATCCGACTTCAACGGAAAGCTGCTTGACCCGGACTGGGACCGCTTCGAGCCCCTGATGACGAACGCGATCGTGCGCACGCCTTCGATCAAGGACGCGCAGGTCGTGCGCCTGGTCAACGGACCGGAGGCGTTCACGCCGGACAACGAGTTCATCCTCGGGCCGTCCGAGGTGCGCGGGTTCTGGGTGGCCGCGGGTTTCTGCGCGCACGGCCTGGCCGGCGCCGGCGGGATGGGCAGGCTGGTTGCGGAGTGGATTATTGACGGCCGCCCCGGCCTCGACGCCTGGGAGATGGACTCGAGAAGGTTCGGCCGCCATTACAACAGCCGCGAATACACGCTCGCCCGCACCCGCGAGGTCTACTCGACCTACTACGACGTCAAATACCCAGGCCACGAACGCAGCGCCGGCCGGCCGCTGCGACTCTCACCTACATACGCGCGGCTGCAGGAGCTGGGCGCCGCGTTTGGCGAGAAGTCGGGTTGGGAGCGAGCCAACTGGTTCGAGCCGAACGCAGCGCGTGGCGACGAGTCGCTTCGGCCCCGCGGATGGGCGGGCCGCCTGTGGTCGCCGGCAATCGGCGCGGAGCACCGGGCGTGCCGCGAGTCCGCTGCAATCTTCGACTTCACGTCGTTCGCCAAGATCGAGGTGCGCGGTCGCGGCGCCGCCTCGTTCCTCGAAGGCCTCACCGACAATCGCGTCGCCCGCGCAGTCGGCGCGCTCACCTACACGCAGATGCTCAACGAGGGCGGCGGCATCGAGTGCGACTTCACGGTGACGCGGCTGGCCGAGGACCGCTTTCGAATCATCACCGGAACCGCGTTCGGCCAGCACGACCTTTTCTGGATTCGAGACCACGTCCCCGACGACGGCTCGGTGCAGGTCGAAGACATGACCTCCGCCTACGCATGCATCGGACTGTGGGGACCGGCGGCGCGCGACATCCTGCAGCCGCTGACCACGACGCCGATCGGCAACGAAGCGTTCCCGTTCATGACCGCGCAGCAGCTGGCGATCGGCTCGGTGCCGTGCCTGGCGCTCCGCGTCACGTACGTGGGCGAGCTGGGCTGGGAGCTCTACTGCCCGTCAGAGTTCGGCCAAAGGCTGTGGGACACGATCTGGGAGTCGGGCCGCGACAAGGGCCTCGTCGCGGGCGGCTACAAGGCGGTGGAATCCCTGCGGCTCGAGAAGGGATACAGGGCGTGGGGCTCGGACATAGGCCCGGAGTCGGACCCGTACCAGGCAGGACTCGGCTTCTGCGTCAAGCTCGACAAGGGGGATTTCATCGGCCGCGATGCGCTTCTGAAGAAGCACGAGTCTCCGGCGGACACCAGGCTCGCGTGCCTTGTGCTGGAAGATCCACGGTCGGTCGCGCTCGGCTCAGAGCCGGTCCGCCTCGATGGCAAGGTAGCTGGGCGTATCACCAG
>JBGPYE010000026.1:0-9704 GCA_041493095.1 Candidatus Dormibacteraceae bacterium | reverse complement strand
CCAGCCCGAGTCAGTGATCCAGACGCTCGCCCTTATTCATCGGTTGGGCGCGAACGCGCTCCTGATCTTTGCGGTGGTGCTCGGAGTCTGGGGGACCTACCAGTACTTCCGCCACTCCGCGGTTTCCGGCGGCTTTCGGTCGAGCTACCTGATCATGGCCGGCTTGACCGCGGTTCAAGGCTTGTTCGGCCTGGCTGCTTTCGCGTTAGGCGGCCGCCCCGAGGGGCAACTGTTGCACCTTGTTTATGGAATCTTCGCGGTTCTGTTTCTGCCTGGTGCATATCTCTACGCGCACGGCGGAAATCCCAGGCGCGAAGCGCTGATCCTTGCGGGAGGGGCGTGGATCGTGAGCGTCGCGTACTTTCGAGGCATCGCCACCGGCTAACGAACCCGGCTAAACGCGAAACAGCAAGCCCACCCCGTACGTGAGGGCCGCGACGAACGATCCGACCACCAGCATCTCAACGCCTGACCGGACACCGCCCTTGCCGGTGAAGAACGACCGCGCGGAGCCGATGGCGAAAAGAAAGGCGGCGCTGAAGACAAACGCGATCACAAGCGCTCCGAACCCATGGAAGACCCCCGCCAGGAGGAGCCGGCCAAGCAGGTAGCCCACTACCGGGATCGCCCCGCCGACCAGCGTCGAGATCCCAGCCACGACTCCCTCGCGCACGGGGTTCTCGAAGTGGGTCTTGTCGAGCCCGAACTCTTCGCGCGCCTGGGTTTCGAGCCACACCTTCTTGTCCTGGGTGATTCGCCCGACGATGGTCGCGGCCTCCTCGGGTGTCAGACCCTTGGAGCGGTAGATCCGCACCAGCTCCGCGCGCTCGAGGTCCGGCATGGCTTCGATCTCAGCCGCCTCACGTGCAAGCTGGCCCTCAAAGACCTCGCGCTGAGACTTGCTCGCGAGGTACGCCCCGCCCGCCATGGATACCCCGGACGCGACCATCGCTGAGAGCCCTCCGATAAGCACGACTCGTGGGTTGATGGTCGCCCCGCCGACGCCCGCGAGCACGCCGAGGGTTGCCGTCAGCCCGTCATTGACGCCGTAGATCACATTCCGGATGCTCTCGATGCCGCTGCCGTGCCACTCCTCGTCATCGGATTCGCCGTCGGCGTCATCTGCGGAATGCGGTCTTGATGTCGTCGGGTCGCCGGTCACGTCTTCCGGAGACTGGTGATCGAGCTCCTCCGGAAGAACCTTGCGCAGCACGCTTTGGGCCCGCTCGTCGGTGACAGTGGTGACCTGGTTCAAATATGAGCGCACGACCTGCCCTTCGGCAGCACCCGCGAGAGCAAGCGCAGGTCCAATGCCGGCGACGCGCGCCAATGTCGCCAACAACTGAGCGGCAAACCGTGGCCTGTGGTTTGAAGGCTTTGCGGCTTCGGAACCCAACAACGACGCCCACGCGTCCGCATGGCGCTGCTCGGTTTCAGCCAACAATGCCAGGTGTCGTTTGAGCCGAGCATCCGATGCAACCCCGGCCAGCGCTTGATAGACGTCGGCCATGCGCGCTTCGCTGTCCCAGTTTGAGCGGATGGCCCTCGTATCCGAGGCGGACATCGATCGCTTGGGCTGGGTCACACGCCTATGTTAAGGACGGGTCGCAGAGGGTCGAGGTCGGATGATTGTCTTAACGTAGGTGCCCCCGATGGACCCGACCTCATTGATGACTGGACCCAAAATCTCTACGCGCGCACCCGAACTCAACACCGGGCGGCGCGTCCTCATCACCGGAGGTGCGGGCTTTCTCGGCGTCAACGCCGCGCTCGACTTGATTTCCGCCGGGTGGCACGCGACGGTGCTCGACAACCTGAGCCGGCCCGGAACGGAGGGAAACCTCAAGTGGCTGATCACCCAGCATCCAGCGCGCATCACGTTCATAAAAGAGGACGTGAGAAACGCGAACGCCCTCGCGGAGCACGTGAAGAACCAGGACGCGATCCTCCACCTGGCCGGGCAGGTCGCGGTCACGACCTCGCTGGTCGACCCCGGCACCGACTTCGATGTCAACGCGCGCGGCACTCTCAATCTCCTGGAGGCCGCGCGCCTGCACAACCCGCAGGCGCCATTTGTTTTCGCATCGACGAATAAGGTGTATGGAAAGCTCGACCGGAACAGCGTTGCCTGTAAAGAGAGCCAGCCGATCGACTTCCACAGCCCTTACGGCTGCAGCAAGGGCGCTGCCGACCAATATGTCCGCGACTACGCCCGCTGCTTTGGCATGAACACCGTCGTCTTGAGGCAGAGCTGCATCTACGGCGCCCACCAGTACGGAAGCGAGGACCAGGGCTGGGTCGCCCACTTCGTCCACTCGATCCTCAACGACCGGCCGCTCACGATCTACGGCGACGGCACCCAGGTGCGAGACCTGCTCGATGCGCGAGACCTTTGCGCTCTATACGCGACGGTGATCGACAAGATCGACCAGACACGCGGAGAGATCTACAACGTAGGCGGCGGCCCGGAGAACCAGCGAAACCTGCTCGAGGTCATCGAGCAGATAGGCGAACTGACCAACCGCAAGCCCCAGTACACGTTCGCGGATTGGCGCGAGGGAGACCAGACGTACTACGTCAGCGACATCACCAAAGCGAAGCAGGACCTGGGCTGGGAACCGCGGGTGGCATTCGACCATGGTCTCATGGACCTAATCGACTGGGCCTCGTCGATCAACTAGTGGCTAGCCGTCGCTCGCACGTGAAGTGACCGCAGCCTCCCGGCAGTGCGCGCAGGAGCCGAGCCTCATACCACGCGGTTGACGCGACAGCGCGGCTCGCCCCACGCATCATCTGCCCAACAAAACCACCGCGCGAGGCAGACATATCCTCCACCGAACCGCTGACAGGTCCCCGCATGTCCAACCACGAGAAATACGCGAGGTCGAGGACCTGCAGCAGAACGTGATAGCTCCATCGGGTGCGCACGACGGGAAGGCCGCACGCCGACGCCGTGGACCGAAACCGGTCAGAGGAGAAAACCTGGATGTGGCCGCCGTGCCTCACTTTGGCCGTCCATCGCGTTCCGCATCCGACGAGGCGGTACAGCGTTCGCGGCTGACCTTCGAGCGGAAGCACGATGTGGAATCCGCCGCCGGGTTTTAGCACGCGCGCCACCTCGCGAAGGACTCGTTCGGGGTCATCCACGTGCTCGAGCACGTCGACGATCCAAACGAAATCCAGAGTCCTGTCCTCAAACGGCAGGCGCTCGGCGGTGGCCAATCGAAAGTCGACGCCTTCTGGCACGGCGAGGGCGGTGGCGAGGGCGGACTCGCTCAGGTCACAGCCCAAGACCTCGAGGTCGGGCCGCGCGCGCTTGACGGCTTTGGCGATCGATCCGGCCCCGCAGCCGACGTCCAGCACGCGACCATGCACCTCCGAAAGATCGCCCAGCAGGTAGCGCAGCTTCAGCCCGTTCATGTACCAGGGCCTCGGCCGCACGGGCGCGGCGCCCCATCGCTTGGCTTCGTAGTCGAATGCGGCGGCCGGTGTTATCGAATCGCCGATCGCGCAGCCCCGCATTCGGCGGCGGACGGTTGTGGCACCGACACGCCGTCGATCTTCCACTTTGCCTCTTCCATGTACCCAATCGTCACGAACCAGCTGGGATTCAGCTGCTGAGCGAGAGCCAGGTTGGCATCGTTCTCCTGTATCGCGATCATGCGTACGTCGGTCTCGTTGATCCAGCACTGCAATAGCGTGTTCACCGTTGACTTGTGATCCTCATATGTGTAGCCGGCGGGCAGGTAAGTGAAAGGGTCGTACATCCGGCTGACCAGATGCTTGCCTTCGACGCCCCCAAAGCGCGCCAACCCGTACGTGATGTCCGAACGATCGGGTGGAACAGCTAGGGCGTGGCCCGCATACGGTGCCGTGTTGTACCAACCACCCAGCTGCTCGCTCTCGGCCTTGATGGCGCGCCATTCGAGTTCCGAAGGACCGAAAACCTGCGCGATCGGGATCCAGGCTAGCTGGCTCACGAGCAGGGTGACGCCAATTGCCGCCCATGCGAAAGGCACGGTTTTCTGGCCGAGGCGTCGGGGCGCCCACCACAGCACTCCCGCGGCGAGCAGAATCCCGGCAAATACATAAGGAAACGCGAAGACCCTGGTGATCGGCATCCACCAAACCCAGCTCGCGAGGTAAGCCGTGAAGCCGAGCATCCCGGCTACGAACACCCAGTAGCCGAACCCAAAGGCCAGGAGCATGTACGACGTAGGGCGCCTCCAAAGGCTCAACGCAAGTCCAGCGACGGAAAGGATCAGGAGGGCGCCCAGTGCCGGACGAACCGAGGCCTGGCCTGCGCTGACAGGCTGCAGCTCCCACTTGCCGGCGGCATTCGCGAAAAAGTTCCACCACAAGGGATAGATCGCGTTTCCCGTTTGGTCCTGCAGCACCTTCATGTAGAGGAGCATCACCCCTGCGAACCCCGCGACCAGCGGGATGCGCTGCTGCCAACCCTCGCGGCGCAAGAACGCGGCTACGACCATGCCCAGCCCGAAGATCCATGCTTCCGCCCGAGCCATAGTGGCCAGTCCGAAAGCTAGGCCGGCCCAGAATCCCCCACGTCGCGGCCATGCCCAAAGACCGAACAGGCACAAGGCCACGCCTAGAGGCTCGAGCATCCCCGACGAGTCGTTCATGACGCTGGTCGGCAGGAATATCGCAATCAGGGCAGCTGCCAACGCGGTTTGTGTGCCCCAGTAGCGCCGGCACAAATGAAAGACGAGCACCACGACTACGACGCCGAATGCCACGCTGACAAGGCGATTGAGGACGATGTCGATCGAGCCGGTGATATCGAAGATCGCCACCATCAGCAACGGATGCAGGATGCCCCAGAAGTAGTCGAGACCTTTCAGATCCCAAAGTCGCGGACCACCAGGAGCTGACAGACCGATCTCTTTGGTCAGATAGGCGATCTGCCAGTGATGCCAGACGTCACCATATCGGCGGACTCCGGGATTCTCGGGATCGCTGAACACAAACAAATAAAGGAGACGCGGAATTGCAGCACCCACCACCAACCCGATAGTCCAGATCCAATGAAGCGACTGTGGTTGCCGCTCAGGCCTCACCTCATCGAGCGGGCCGGCCGGTGAATCCTCGTCTTCATCGTCGACAAGGATCCTGGGCAGAAGCTTCAAGCGGTCGCGGCCTCAGCTGCGATCCGTTCGTGACTGCGGGCGACCTCAAGCACCGCGCTCTCGAGTTTGTCGAGATGCCTTTCCCAATCGAACCGGCGCGCCCACTCGAAGGCTCGTTCACCGGTGGCCTGGTTTTCGGCGGGGTCATCGAGCAAGGCTGTAATCCCCTCTGCGTAGTCGTTCACGACAAGAGGCTCGGCGAGATGTCCAGTGCGCGGCCCGACCGTAACCGTCGGTCCAGCCTGGTTCCACGCTACGACGGGCACGCCTTTGGACATCGACTCGATGACTCCCATGCCGAAGTCTTCCTCAGGTGCGGGATAGACGTAAACGGCCGCCCCCTCGTAGAGCTTCTGAAGCTCGTCCTCGGCGATCGCGCCCAGGAAGAGCACGGCGTCCGACAACCCCAGCTCTGCAACCAGGTCTTTGAGCGATGCGGAGTGCGAGGTCGCGGGGCCGGGAATGACGAGCTGAACGCGCGAGTGCTGCTTGCGGACTTCGGCCATCGCGCGGATGGCGAGGTCGAATCGCTTCTGCGGGTAGTGGCGGTTCGTCAGCAGGACATAAGGTCGGCGAATCGGATACCCGTTGATCGTGAGGCCGCCTGAGAACCTGGCTTCGACCGGTAGCGGGAAACCCGAAGCAGCGACGTGGCAGCCCGCCGGGCAGTCGACGGCCTCGCGGCGATACGTCCGCCGGATGATGTCGCCGATGTAGTCGCCGTTGACGAGCAGCTGGTCCGCCTCTTGAACAGAACGCAGGTCGGCCCACGCGACGAACCGTGTCGCGCGCAGCACTATCGCCGCGAGCAGTCGGTAGTCCGCGTTGGCGACCCACCCAGTCTCCCGGTCGACGTTGCGGGGGTAGACCAGGCGGTTGGGCTGGTTCAGATAAACGATGTACGGCACGTCCATCAGTCTCGCCGCCCACCACGCAATCCACGCGCTCGGCTGGTTGCACCCCACGATGGCGTCGACCCCTCGAAAACGCCATGCGTAGAGCGGCATGAGCAGCGAGGCCGCGGCCATCTGTACGGCTTCGCGGAACGGAAACCAGCGCGGCAGCTGTGGCAGGAAGGTCCGCACCCGGACGTCGCCGATCAGGTCCGGGTAGCAGCGGGACTGATCGACGGTGGGCGCGAAGCACTCGACGTCGTAACCACGCCGGCGCAAACCCAGCACCTCCTCGATCACGATCCGCTCGCCACCGCCGGAGTAGGTGAAGCCGCAGTGGAAGACCGCGATCCTGCGCGGTGCTCCCGCGCGAACACGCCGCCGTCCTCCGACCAGGAAGAAGCCGAGCAGCCCGAGCACCAAAGCGGTCCCGGCCGTGATGGCGTGGTACAGGACGATAGCCCCGGCCGCCACCGCCGGCGCGAGCTTGAGGCCGCCGCCCAACACCAACGATCCCGCAACCTCGAGGTTGCCCACGTATCCAGGTCCGGCGGGCACGGCAAAGCTCAAGAGCAGCGCCGGGTACGCGGCCATCGCCTTAAGCGGTGGGACCGAGACGCCCACCGCGGCGAAAAGCAAGGTGAAGTTAAAGGCGTCGATTGCCAGCGCAAGGATGGTGAGGAAAGCCAGCCGGCTCACGAGCGCCGGCGTCCACAGTCCACGCGCACCCGCCCTGAACGCAAAGGCCTGACCGGCCAAGGCCGACGCAAAACGCGCTGGGAGCAACCGCCGGGCCAGCCATGATCGCGCCAGCCGCGGACCGACCAGCGCGGTCCCCAATACGGCCGCAAGCAGCGCGATCGCAAGCGCAGCCGCGCCGAGCAGACCTTGCGGCGCGCTGATCGCTCCGGTCAGTGCGACCACCTCTAGAGCGCCAAGGACCAAGGCCACGGCTGCGAGATCGCACGCCTTGTCGATCACGATGGTCGCGAGGGCTGACCCGGCCGGCACGCGGTGGCGCCGCCACAGCCACCACGCCCTCGCCGCGTCGCCTGACCGGATAGGCAGCACGTAGTTCAGCAAGCCGCCGGCCGCGTTCATCGCGAACGCCCTCACCATTCCAACGGGGGCAAGCGGGCGAAGCAGCAGCAACCAGCGTCGGGCCCTGATCACGCTGGTCAGCAGGAACAGCACGATCATCAGCGCCACCGGCGCCCAGCTGCGTACCTGAGCGTGGCTCACCACCTCGCTCAACGAGACGCTCCGCAGCCACAACCAGAGCAGTACAAGGCCGAAAGCCGTCTGCAGGGCAAGCCGCAGCCAGCGATTCACGCGATCGCCTCAACCTCACCGGATGGATCCGGGCCCAGGATCCAGCGCTGAACGAAGATCCAGAACCCAAAGAGGAACGCGACGACGAGGATCGTGCCTCCGTAGTCGTGAAAGAGGACCGCGGGTGTGACCCCGGCGGTGGCCGCGATTCCGGCCACGATTGCGACCCGCAGGAGGTTGAGCAGCATCGTGCCGGCGACGCCGATCACGATGACCTGGATCCGAGCCTCGACCGGATGACTCCCACGCAACCCCGACATGAAGGTAACGCCCAGCAGAACCAGGCTCTGCCAGCCGATGCAGTTCCACGAGATGAACAGCGTGTGCATGGCACCGGCGCCGTCCCAAACGACGAGGTGGCTTCCTGACGCTGCCGCATGAATGCCGGCAAGGCCGAGCAGGCCGACCACCATTCGCGCCTCGATGGGGACGATCGCCTGCAGCGGGTTGTTCGCGCCGAACTGTAGCGCCCACGTGGTGAGGAAGTCGTCGAAGGTAGTCACCAGCGGAAGCAGCATGAGCAGCGCGCATAGGATCGCGAGCAGGCTCAGGTTTAGGTTGTCGCGATCGCGGGTTTTCATCCGCGCACCCTGACCCGCGCAAGCAGGCGCCGGCGAGCCGTGAACAGGGGGATGAGCAGCGCCAACCCGACGAATCCGAGCAGGGATTCGGGCACCACGATGCTCGGCGGAACCACTTGTGTGTCGCCGACGCCCGCTGTTCCGTCGTAGACCAACGATGGCTTGCCACCGGTGTTGTGAGTCAGCGTCACCGACAGGCACACGGAACCTCCGGCCGGGATGACCAGCGCAAGCTGGCTTGCGCTCGTGCTCACGGTGAACGGGCTGGCCGGGTTGGCGCCGGACGATCCAAACGTGGTCGACCAGCTCGTGCCGGCATTTGGAATCGTGGCGACGAAGACGGCGCAACTGGCGGTCGCAGAGACGCCGGCGCTGACCGTCACCGTGTCGTTGGTCGCACCCGACCCACCCGTCCAGTACATGGTGAAAGTCCAGATACCGGCGGCGACGGTCTGAGTGGGCAGGTTCGTGAAGCCCCAGGTCGACGTGGCGCCCGCCGACTGGATCGTGCAGGCGGTCGCCCGGGTCCCGATCGTCTGGTCGAGCGTGCTGGGCGCGCAGCCTGGCGCGGTCCCGCTGCCGTGCAGGTAGAGCGGGTTGCCCGCTGCGGTGACCACGGGAGCTCGCGAGGCAAGCCACACCATCCCGCCGAATGAGGCGAGCAAGGCACCCACCACGATCCAGCCCGCCCAGCGGTTGCGGAGCCGGCCTGTGCTCCGTGAGACCGGCGCCGCCACCGGCGCTGCCGGCGACTTCCACTCCAGGCGCCTAGCCCGCGGGCCCATGAGCCAGCGCCGCAGGAGATTGAGCCGCCTAAGGTGGTGCACCTCGTCGGTGACGCGCCCGGTCTTTGGAGTGCGGAACCACGGCCCCTCTTCCTTGCTGACGAGCCCCTTGAAAGCCGCCCAAGCCTGGAAGGGGACGAGCGCGAAAGACAGGACCAGTGCCCCCAAGACGCCCTGCAGGTCGCGGCGCGGAGCCTCTTCCAGGATCATGCCGCCGAGGTTCATCAGGGGCAGGGCGAAGATGTTGGAGAAGAGCAGCGACCAGCCGAGCAGCGCAGTCCAGCCCGGCACGTGCGTGTGAAACACGATTTCCGAGATCAACCAGGCGAGGCTTCCAATCACGAACAAGCCCGCCTGCAGGTAATAGGTGGAGTCGTAGAGGAACTCGAGCTTTTCGAGCGGCGTCACATAAGGCGATCCCATGATCGGGAGGAACCACCTGCGGACGTTGTACGTGTGGCCCTCGGCCCAACGCATTCGTTGGCGGGCGAGGCGCGAAAAGGTGCTCACGCACTCCGCCGGCGTCTCGGCCCAGGGCGTGTAGACGACCTTGTATCCGCGCGCGTAGAGCTTGAGGGTGAGCTCCCAGTCCTCGGTGATGCTCGTGCCCCAGCCAACCTCGCGCAGGACGTCCGCGCGGATCATGTACGCGGTGCCGGCGATCATCTTCAGCGCGCCGATGGCGTCCTGGAACGGTCGCTCGATCATGTAGCTGCCTGCGTATTCGGCCCTCACCGCTTCCGTCAGCCAGCTCTCCGACTTGTTGAGGACGTGCCACTGGTAGCTCTGCACCGCCGCGACCTCCGGCTTGCGCTTGATCTGTCCCGGTTCGGAGGGCGGGTCGTCGCGGCCGAACGTAGATTCGAGGCGCCGGTTGGACGGTCCTTCGCTCACCCGATAAAAGTGCGGAAGCAGGCGTTCGATCGAGTCCGGGAACGGAACCGAGTCCGCGTCGAAGATGACGAT
>JBGPYE010000088.1:0-6641 GCA_041493095.1 Candidatus Dormibacteraceae bacterium | reverse complement strand
TCCGATCACGACAGCGCAGGACGAGCTGTTCGGCGGCGCGGGAGGCGTCCAGAGAATCCTGCTGAGTGCGACCAGCGCGAGCACCATCGGGTCGGCTTACCTCGAGGCCAGCCAGATACTGCTTCAGACGCATCACGTCAGTGACCCGTCCCAGGCCGACTTCACGATTACCTCACAGACCCAGGTGCTGAGCACGGCGCAAGCGGTGACGCAGACGCTGACGATCCTGCTCGCCAGCGTCGCGGCGATCTCCCTCCTGGTCGGAGGGATCGGCGTAATGAACATCATGTTGGTGTCCGTCACCGAGCGCACCAGCGAGATCGGGCTGCGGAAAGCGTTGGGAGCAACTCCCGGCGACCTGTTCCGCCAGTTCGTCATCGAAGCCGGGACGCTGACGGCGCTCGGCGGATTGCTCGGCGTCGCCACCGGTTTGGCGGTCGGCTACATCGTTCCCCGGGCGGCGAACATCGCCGTGACGATCACGGCACTCCCGGTTGTCGTCGCAGTCGGCGTCGCTGTGGCGGTCGGGCTGGTTTTCGGCGTTTATCCCGCACTGCGCGCCGCGCGGCTCGCACCGATCGAGGCGCTGCGGGCTCAATGAAATCTACGTTGGAGGCTCGATGAACCGAACAATGATCGTGGTGGTCGCCATTGCGGCCGGACTCCTTGTTGCAGCATGTGGCGGCGCGAGCGCAAGCTCCGCCTCGCCGAGCCCCGCGCGTTCAGGGCAGGCTCGCAATGGACCGGCATCCGGACAGCTGGTGCAGATCAGCGGACAGACTCTGATCCTGACGGCGGCGAGCGGGGACGTCACCGTCACCTTCACCGACACCACCACCTTCAGCCGGACGTCGACGGCCGTGCTGGCGGACATCGTCCCGGGCCAGTGCCTGGTTGCCAACGGGCAGAACGATTCGGCCGGCACCTTGACCGCCATGACAGTCCGCCTTTCTCCGAAGACCTCGTCCGGCTGCACTGCAGGCGGCCAGTTGGGACCGAACGCCTCTCCTCCTCCTGGCGCTTCGCCGAGGCCTAGCCCTTCCGGTCAGCCCGCGGGAGCTTTCGTCACAGGTGAGGTGACAAAAGCCGCCGGCACGTCGATCACCGTGCTTACGGCCGCGTCCGGAAGCGCGACCATCAATGTCCCGACGACTGCGACGGTGACGCGAATGTCATCTGCCTCGTCCACCGACCTGCGGACAGGTGAGTGTCTACGCGCCAACGGCTCGCGGGACTCCGCCGGTGCAGTGCAGGCGACCTCGATCGCGATCACGCCGGCCGGGCCGTCGGGCACCTGCGCGACCGGTACGGGTGGCGGCGGTCGTGGACCCGGTCGTGTCGGTGCAAGCCCGGGAGCATTCGCACCAATCAACTGACTCCCGCGTAATGCGCCACCCGCGCGCGTCTTTTTGAGCGGGAGGCTGGTAGTAGCTGGGGGGCTAAGTTTTGGCCGCCAGCTGCAGTTGTTCGCGGAGCTCGTGCTGGAGCGCGCGCGAATCCAGTGAAGCCGAGAGGTGGCCGGCGAGCTTCTGCTTGAGCGGCTCGGTCAGCAGGTGTTCCAGCTCCGCGCGCGCTTCCTCCGGCCCGGCTACGAATAGACGCTCGTACAGCCCTGACTGCATCTGCCTCTGGAGGCGCTGGACGACCCGCTCGAGGTTGGCCTTGGTCCGGTTGTCGGCTTTGCGCTGATTGCTCGCCGCCGAGCTGCCGCCGGCCTTGGTGTGCTTGACGTCTTGGCCCTCGAGCTCGGCGATCGGATGAATGTCGTCGAGGATGGCGGCGAAGAGCTTCGCGTGCTCCTTGTCGACCACAGCGATCAGCGCCGGAGGAAATCGCTCGAGCTGGCGCTCGATGGGCGCAAGCAATAGCGGGCCGACCTGCAGCCTGAGCTCGGTCTCGGCCGGCAGCTTGACCAACTCGAGCAGCCGTGACGGCTCGTCGGCGAATCCCGCCATCGCCGGGGAGCCGGCAGGCTTGACGATGGCCAAGTGCTCGCGAAGCCGAGGCAGCTCGCGCTCCATCACCTCGCGCTCTTCGTCGTCGAGCCGATCTTTGTAGCGGCGCTTCAGCTTTCCGAATTCGATGTCGTAGAAGCGGAGGTCAAAGCCTTCGGCCCGCACCGGCATGTAAAGACTGAGCGCATGGTCAGAAGCACGTTTCAGGCTAGGCACGAAGGCGTACAGGGACCTCAGGTATTTGTTGAGGTTGATGTCTCTGGTCACGATCCCAGTGTGCTCCCTTGTGCACCCTTAAGCGAGACGGCGGCGAGCGGAGTGGGACTAGCGGCGGATACCCGCGGCCATTGCTTCGAGGCGGCGGATTCTTTCCTCCAGGGGCGGGTGGGTGCTGAACAGGTTCGCGAACGTCTGGCCCGAGAGCGGATTGACGATGTAGAGGTGGGCGAAGGCGGGCTGGGCTGTCTGTGCGGGCACGACCTGTGTCGCCCTCTCCAGCTTGCGCAGCGCCGACGCCAGCGCCATCGGATCGCCTGAAACCTCAGCCCCGGTGTGGTCGGCCTCGTACTCGCGCGACCGCGAGACGGCGAGCTGGATGAGGGTGGCTGCGATCGGGGCGAGGATGATCAGGAGCAGCCCGACCAGGATTCCTCCAGTTCCCTGGCTGTCCCTCTCGTCCCGACCGCCGAAACCGCCGAACATCAGGCCCCACTGGGCGAGGTTCGCGATCATCGTGATGGTGCCGGCGAGCACCGCGATCACCGAGCTGATCAGGATGTCGCGATTGCGCACGTGCGCGAACTCGTGAGCCAGCACCCCGTAGAGCTCCTCCTCGTCGAGCATCTGGAGCAGGCCCTGGTTGACGCAGATGGCGGCATGGGAGGGGTTGCGGCCCGTCGCAAACGCGTTGGGCGAAGGATCCGGGCTGATGTAGACCCGAGGCTGGGGCACGTGGTACTGAAGCGCAAGTCTGTCGGCGAGGCGATGGAGCAGCGGGGCTTCGGCAGGCCCAACCTCTTTCGCGTGGGCTGCGGCGAGCGCGATCCGGTCGCTGAACCAGTAGGCCGTGCCGTTCATGACGATCGCGATGCCCAGGAAAAGGTACATGCCGCTGTTTCCCAGCCACATCCGGCCGATGAGCACAAGCAGGACTGTGAGCAGAACCATCCAGAAGGCCGTTTTGAGCTGGTTCATTCGCTCGTGATTCTTCCCCGCTCGGGGCGTCGTTAATCGCTAGCCGTTCGACCTAATCTCCAGTTGGCGCCGGCTAGCGGGGGTTCGTGTGCTCCCAGATGGACTGGCAGCGGACGCATCGCGTGGCGTCAGGCAGCGCCTCGAGGCGCTCGGGGGCGATCTGGCCGGAGCAGTCCTCGCACACGCCGTAGCCCCCATGGGCGAATCGGTCGCGCGCGTGCTCTGCGTTGGCGGTGTCCTCTTCGAGGATGCGGTGGATCGTGTCGGTGGTCGCGCGATCGATCACGACTTGCGCGAAGTCGGGTTCTCGAAATCCTTTGCTCATACCAACTCAGTATGGCCCCCAGCCCACCACCATTCCATGCTGATTGATTTAATGGTCAGGAGTTGAGCCGTACTTCAGGGAGTCTCGCTCCGTTTTACGAGGGATGGCGGTTCACGAACGAACGCCTGGTGGAAACGCTGGGCGCGCTCAGTCCAGAGCAACTCGAGGTGAGGCCGGCGCCCCATCTGTGGCCGATCCGGGCCACGGCGGCGCACATGGCCGGGGCACGCGTCTACTGGTTGTGCGCGGTCCTCGGGGAACCGGGCGCGGAGCGCACGCCTTTCACCGATCCATCCGGAGAAGGATGGGAGGACGACCTGGACCATCCCCGCCGGCCGAGCGAGCTCGTTCTCGCGCTCGAATCGTCGTGGGCGATCGTCGCGGACTGCCTCGACCGATGGACGCCCGCGATGCTTGGGGATGAGTTCCTTCGAGAGCGCGATGACAAGATCCAGGTCCACACCCGACAGTCGGTGCTCATGCGCCTGATCACGCACGACGCCTCTCACGCAGGCGAGATCGCGCAGACGCTCGGGATGCACGGATTCAAAGAGCTTGACCTGTGGACGGGTCGCGTCCTACGCGTTAATTAACGCAGGAGGGGACGCGCTGCGCCCCCTCCTGCTTGCTAGGTCTCTACTTGTCCTTGTTCTTGCTCTTGCCGTCGGCGTGGCCATCGCTCTTGCTTTTCGCGGCAGCATCAAGGTTGCTGCTGGTGTGGCTGTTGCTCTTGGCAGCGACTGCGGCAGCTGCGCTGTTGTTGTTGTGGCTCTCGCTCTTGGCCGCGACTGCGACAGCTGCGGTGTTGTTGTTGTGGCTCTCGCTCTTTGCCGCGACTGCGACGCTTTCATGGCTGCTGATGCTGGCGGTCTCGGCGCCATTCTTCCCGTTGCCGCCCTTGCGGCCGGGGTTGCCTGGCGTGCCGCCGAGCTCGTCATTGGACCGGCTCTCGTCGCCCTGGTTCGAGTTGCCTGGATCGCAACCCTCGGAGCCGTTGCCCACGCCCTGGTTGCAGTGCTCCTTTGCAGGCTTGCACGCTTTGTCGCCAACCTTGTTAGCGCTTTCGCCGGACTGGCCGGCATCTTCGTCCACGTCATCGCCAGCCCCGTTGCGACAGACAACAGTGCCGCCACCGTTGCAGCCGACGATGGTGGTGTCAGTCATGGTCAGCGCCGTCGTTGCCCAGACGTGGCCGGTGAGTGTAAGGGCTGAGGTAGCGTTGGCCGTGCCGGTAAGGGTGATGGCGCCGCCTCCGAGAATGGTGCCCTGGAACGGCGTACTTAAACCATTGTTGACAGTGAGTGTCGCGTCAGCGCCAACCCACCAAAACACGTTGCACGGGTTGCCGCTGTTGGCCATTACCACTTTGAGGTTGGTGGTCGTGAAGCCGGCCCCAATTACGAAATTCCAGGGACCGTTGCCGGTGAGATTGAGGGTTTGGTTTGTGAACGTCAACGCCCCAACGCCGGTGCAGTAGGTACCCTTCCCGAGGTTAATCGTTGCGCCCGGAATTGTGGTGCCCACGTTGACGGTGCACGCAGGTTTCTTTCCGAATGCGGTTTGAAAGGCCATGTAAGCGTCATGGGCGAATTGAGCGTTGCACCCGGCCGTGGTTGGCGGATCGAAGTTGACGCCCACCTTGCCGGTAACTGTGGAGGTGGTGCACGACGCCGCGGTGCCGGCCAGAACCGCGAACCCGTCGGCGCTTCCCAGCGAGGGATTGCTGGCCGTCTGGGCGGCAGCGGTCGACCCGCCGCCAGCGGCCTGTGCGCCCACCGGCCACATGCCCCCGACCAACGCCAAGGCGATGAGTCCAATGAACCGAACCTTGAAAATCAGGTGTCTCACTTTCTTCCCGTCTCCTAAGGCCCGTTCGGGCCATGCCAGTCGCCCCCGCGGTGAATCTGACCGATGCGATCCCACCACGATCTAGGCTCGCGCCGCGGCCGTAACAAAGTCAGCAATATGAACCGCATTTCCTGAAGTTGCCTTCAGGAAGGGTCCCGCTTAGAGGTTCTCCGTGAGATGGGTGAGCTCTGCACTGACCGCCCAGAGTCGCCTCGCGGCCTCCTCGTCATACGACGCCGTCGACGATTTGGTGGCCACGCCCTTGACGTTGAAGAAACTACCGCTGACTCCATCGACCTCAGGAGACGACGCCAGGAAGACGGTCGGCCTGGCTCCGTTCGCCGCCGAACCTCTCATGAACGAGAAAAGGCTGAACGGAAACGGAACTCGCAGGTTGGTCTTCACAAATCCCGGTTCGACGACATTCGCTGTCACGCCAGTGCCCGCGAGGCGGCGCGCCAGCTCGTAAGTGAACAGGACGTTGGCGAGCTTGGACGCGTTGTAGGCGCGAATCTCGCTGTAGCCGTTGACGCCCTGCAGGTCGTCGAAGTCGATCTTGCCCATCGAATGCGCGGCAGATGAGACGGTCACGATCCGGCTCGGAGCGCTCCCTTTGAGAATGGGCAACAGCAGGTTGGTGAGGAGGAAGGCGGCCAGGTGATTGGTCGCAAACACCGCTTCGATCCCATCTGCCGTCTCGACCCGCTTGGCCAGCGTGATTCCCGCGTTGTTGACCAGCACGTGTAGGCGGTTGTGCGCGGCTCCGAATTCACTCACGAGGTGACGGATCGACTGTTGGGACGAGAGGTCTGCAAGCAGGAGCTCGACCTGTCGGGCTTTTCCGGTTTTCGACTCCACCTCGGCGCGGGCGGCCTCTCCACGCGCTCGATCCCGGCTCACCATCACGACGGTCGCCCCCATCCCGGCCAGCGCGAGCGCGATCTCCTTCCCCATGCCGGCGTTCGCCCCGGTGACCATCGCGACCTTGCCGCGCAACGCGTCGGGTGAGCTGGTCTGATTCTCCACGCTGTACTCCTAAGCTAAGCGCTGGCAGCTACCGGTAATTTACCACTACTGTAACTAACCACAATGGTCGTAGATATCCTTCACGGCATGCCCCCGCCGCGACAGAGAGCCGCCCGTCCGTCGGAGCACCTCCGGCTCGAAGGGGAGGTCGTAGGCCTCTGGTTCGAGATGCAGGCGCGACTCGAGACACATTTCACCGAGCTGGCCGCGCAGCATGGGCTCTCGGCGGTCCAGGCGAAGGTGCTCCTGCAGCTGCAGCCGGACGGCGCTGTAACCATGCGCACGCTGGCGGG
>JBGPYE010000077.1:0-6927 GCA_041493095.1 Candidatus Dormibacteraceae bacterium | reverse complement strand
GACTCCTCCAACGGGTAGTGTCCGACCCCAGCCCATACCTCCTGGAAGCGGTTGGCCAGAGAGACGGCGCCACGACTGCGCTCGAGGTCGGTGCCCATCGCGATCAATCGCGTCACGCCGGCGCTCACTGCGCGCTCGACCACCTGGTTCGGCTCGCCGAGCTCCTCGAGGTGCAGATGTGTATCTACAAAGGTCGTCCCTACGTCAAAGCTCCTTCCATCCGTTTGAGCTCTTCATCGACCACTTTGGCGTCGAGTTTCTTGAAAAGGGCCTTTGGTTCACTCAGCTTCTGGCCGGCCTTCAGGTCGGTCGGATGCCAAACCGGGATATGTGGGTACTCGCCCGCGAGCACCGTGTGGGATTTCCCGTCTTCGGAATACTCCCTCTGCTCTGGCTGCGGGGCGATAACTCCGTCGTGGCCGATCATCTCGTGCAGCTTCTGCGTAGTGAAGGGAAGTACCGGCGCGAGCAGCACCTTGAGGTTGTCCACACAGCGCAGAGCAACATGCAAGACCGTAGCGGCACGTTCACGGTCTGTCTTGATCGAGTGCCACGGCTGCTCCTCGCCAAGGTATTGGTTGACCAGGGCGGCGATTCGCATGGCTTCGGTCACGGCCGCCTTGAAGCGAGCCGATGCGTACAACCCTCCGACCGACTCGAAACCGGCTTCCACCGCCGATAAGACCTCGCGATCACGCGGTGTCAAATCGCCTGCGGCGGGCACCTCTCCGAAATTGCGATGGGCGTTCACCAGCGTGCGATGCACGAGATTGCCCCACGTACCGACCAACTCGTCGTTGTTGCGCCGCACGAACTCTGCCCAGGTGAAGTCCGTGTCCTGCGTCTCGGGCCCCGCGATTGTCAGGTAGTAACGGAGGGGGTCTGGGTCATAGCGCGACAGGAAATCGCCGACATAGATTCCTACACGCCTACTGCGGCTGAACTTGTGGCCCTCCATCGTGAGGAACTCGCTCGCTACGACGTCGTACGGCAGGTTGAGATCGCCCACGCCGAGGAGGATCGCCGGCCAGATCACTGTGTGAAACGTGATGTTGTCCTTGCCCATGAAGTAATAGCCGCGCGCGTTTGGGTCCTGCCACCACTTTTTCCACGCGTCAGGCTCGTCGCGGACCTGCGCCCACTCGATGCTCGCGGACAGGTAGCCAATGACCGCGTCAAACCAGACATAGAGCCGCTTCAGGTTCTGCTCCTCCCAGCCGGGGAGCGGAATTGGGATGCCCCAGTCAATGTCGCGTGTGATCGCGCGCGGCTTGAGCTCGGCGACGAAGTTGGCCGAGAAGGCGCGAACGTTGGGGCGCCAGTGATCCTGCTTCGAGATCCACTCGCGCAGTTGATCGGCAAACATCGGAAGCTCGAGGAAAAAATGCTCGGTCTCGCGAAACTCTGGGACCTCGCCATTGATGATGGAGTGCGGGTTGATCAGGTCGATCGGGTCGAGCTGGTTGCCGCAGTTGTCGCACTGGTCTCCGCGTGCCCCTTTGAATCCGCAGATAGGACACTCCCCCTCGAGGTAGCGGTCGGGCAGCGTGCGACCGTTGCTGGGCGAGAACGCCCCAAGCTGCTTGCGCGCCACTATGTAGCCCTTCGCGTGAAGGGTCTTGAAGACGTCCTGCACGACGCGGTAGTGGTTTGCAGTCAGCGTCTGAGTGAACAGGTCGTAGGCCAATCCCAGGTGCTGCAGGTCATTGACGATCACAGCGTGATATCGCTTGACGATGTCCTCTGGGGACACGCCCTCCCGGTCGGCTTCGGTCGTGATCGGCGTTCCGTGGTCGTCGGTCCCGCTGACCATGAGAACATCGTTGCCCCGTAGCCGGTGGTAGCGTGCGAAAACGTCCGAGGGCACGCCGAATCCAGCCACATGGCCGAGGTGACGAGGACCGCTCGCATAGGGCCACGCCACCGCCACGAGGATTCGCTCAGGCTCGTGCTTTGTCAGGGGCACCGGAGATGACAAGGGTAAACTCGCCGCGCGCTCGATCACCGAGGGCCGCGACCACCTCTGCAGCAGTGCCCCGCAAAACCTCCTCGTGCACCTTGGTCAGCTCGCGTGTCACAGTGAGACTTCGTTCGGGCAGCGCCCCAGCGATCAGCGCCAGCGATTTCTTGATGCGATAGGGCGACTCGAAGGCGACAGTAGGCCGTGGATTCTCAACCAGGGTCGCGAGCAAGCGCCGCATCTCACCTGGCTTGCGTGGCAGGTATCCGACGAACGTAAAACCCGGGCCGCCGTAGCCCGCAACGGAGAGGGCGGCGGTGACCGAGCTGGGTCCGGGGATGGGAATGACGGTGTGTCCCGCAGCCCAGGCGGCGGTGACCAGCGCCTGGCCGGGATCCGACAGGGTCGGTGTCCCCGCATCGCTGACCAGGGCGACGTCGTGCTGGTCGAGCTCCGCCATCACGCGTGGGAGGCCACGACGCTCCACCGGTGCGCGATAGCTGATCAACGGCTTGCGCAGGCCGTGCCGGGCGAGGAGCCTGGCCGTGATGCGCGTGTCCTCGGCCGCGATCGCACCGACCTCGCCGAGAATTCGCAAGGCGCGTGCGCTCACGTCCTCGAGGTTTCCGATGGGGGTTGCAACCACGTAGAGCTTGCTCACAAGCTACTTGCCAGAGCGATCGCCCCCACCCGGCTGTGGGCTGCGGGCAGCGCCGACCTCCCCGGCGCGCGGGGAGGTTTCTTCTATCCAATCGCCGACTTGGTTAGCTATCTCTGAGGCCGGACCGATGAAGCGCGATGCGGGCGGCAGCACGTCGAGGAACGCCTTCCCGTAGTCGCGCCCGAGGATCCGGTTGTCGAGGATGACGACGGCGCCGCGATCGGTCGAGCGGCGGATCAGGCGGCCGAAGCCCTGCTTCAAGCGCAGCGCAGCCTGCGGCAATGCGAGCTGGTTGAACCCGTCGCGCACCTGCTCCGCGCGGGCCGCGTAAACGGGCTCGCTCGGCACTGGGAACGGAAGCCGGACCATGATCACGCAGCTCAGCCTTTCGCCCGGTACGTCGATGCCTTCCCAGAAGCTTGCGGTCCCGAGCAGCAGCGGGCGCTCGGCCTCTTCGAACGCTTTCAAGAGCTGCCGGCGCTGCCCGTCGACACCCTGTCCGAGGATCAAGACCTCGTCCAGGTCGGTCCGGTGTTTCAAGGCCGTATGCACGTCGCGCAGCTGACGATGCGAAGTGAACAGGACGAGGGTCCGCCCGCCGACTCTGCGGGCGACAGACGCGACGACGTCGGTGACCTGCTGGTCGAACGCATCGTCCTCGGGTCCGACCAGGTCCGTGGGCAGGCACACCAGGGCCTGGTGCAGGAAGTCGAACGGAGAGGAAAGGATCACCTCCTCGACCTCCGGGCCCAGTCCGACTCTCGAGCGGAAGTAGTCGAACGATCCGCCGACGGCGAGCGTCGCCGACGTGAACACGGTCGAGCGGCGCTCCGCATACACGCGATCGCGAAGCAGGAAGCCGACGTTGATCGGCGCCGCGCGGAGAAGGAGGTTTTCCGTCCGCGCGAGGAGGGTGAACCAGTAGACGCGATTGCTGTCCGGCGTGAGGAGCGCTTCGTCGATCACTCGGGTCGCGGCGTCCACGCGCCCGCGGATGATCTCGAGCTCACGGATGCCCTGGTCAGGCTCCGAGCCACCGAGCCAGTCGCGAACACCAGCCACAGCGCGGCGCAGCCCTGCGTCCAAGGCCGTGAGCGCGGTTACAGCGTTCTCTGCCGCAAGGCTCACCTCCGGCCAACCCTCGTCCTCGCGAAGGACCGGCGTCAGCCGAAGCGACTCGTCCTTGCGCTCCATGTCACCGAGCTTCGCCGCGACCCAGTGCGCGGAGAGGTCGAAAAGTATGCGCACCCTCTCACCGGCGGCGAGGCTCGACGGTATCGCTTGCCCGAACGCCTCGTCAGAGGAACCGAGGTGTGGTTGGCGCTGCAGCTCGGACAGCAAGCCATCCCCTCCCTTGGCCAATCGCTCGAGCAGCGCGAGCAGCCCCGGGCCATCCACCTCCTGGCGCAGCCCGCGTGTGGCCGCCTCTTCGAGGTGGTGCGCCTCATCGATCACCAGGTGATCGAAGTCCGGAAGCAGGCCACCTCCAACCTCTGCGTCGGCCAGCAACAGCGAATGGTTGACGACGATAAGGTCGGCCGCCTCGGCCTCAGCGCGGGCGCGGTGCACGTAGCAGTCCTCTTTCGTGCAGTGGATCCCGACGCAGTCGAGCGGATCTGAGGCGATGTTCGCCCACAGGACTTCCTCGCGGCCGTGAATGCGCAGCTCCGATCGGTCGCCGCTTTCCGTCGTGTGCAGCCACATCAGGACTTTGAGCTTGAACTTCAGCTCGTCTGAATCCTTGCAGGGCTCCGCGAGGAAACGGCGCCAGCGCCGGAGTGAAACGTAGTTGGAGCGCCCTTTTAGCAGACACGCCTTGAAGTCCCACGGCAGCCACTCGCGCAGCCCGGGGAGGTCCTTCCCCATCAGCTGCTCTTGCAGCGTGTGTGTGTTTGTCGAGACAACGACGCGCTCGCCGTGCCGCACCGCGCGAGCAATGGACGGCACGAGGTAAGCAAGACTCTTTCCCGTGCCGGTGCCCGCCTCGACGATGAGGGTGCCGCCACGAGCCTGGATCTGGGCGACGGCGAGCAGCATCTGAAGCTGTGGCTCGCGGTGCTCGTAGCCGGGGAGCAATCCAGCCAGGGGTCCCTGGGGACCGAGCAGGGCCACCATGAGGCCCGGATCGTCGGGAGGAGGGTCAGCCGACTTTCCGCGTCTAGAGTCGACGATCTCGGCGGCCGCGGGTCCCGGGTCGGGATTGGGGGCTGTCAGCGCATCGGCGAAAAAGCGCGCGATGGACCATTCGTATGGGGCCACGAGCGCCAGCATCGACTCCTTCAACGACTCGTCCAGGCCCGCCGCCTCGTCGCGCAGACGGAGCAGCAGTTGGCGCGTGGCGTCCGCATCGTCGAGCGCGCGGTGAGGGCGCGGCTGGTTGAACCCCATCTCAGTGGCGAGCAGCGGAAGGCTGTGGCTGGCCGCCGAGGGCAAGAGGATGCGTGCCACGTCAAGCGTGTCGAGGATCTCGATGGCCGGGTCCCACAGGCCGGCCGCCGCCAGGAAGTCGACGTCCAGGCGAGCGCCGTGGCCGACGGGCTGCCGGCCCTGAAGGAAGTCGGCCAGCTCCCGCAGGGCGGACTCGGCGCTGGCCGCCCCGCGGAGCTCCTCCTGCCTGATGCCGGTCAGCCGGAGGACCGTTTCGGGCACAGGGCGGCCGGGATCGACGAGGCGCTCGAGCGTCGTGGTGATCCGATCGTGGGTGAAAGCCACCGCGCCGACCTCGATCACTCTGTCTCGGGCCGGGTCGAGACCAGTGGTCTCGAGGTCGAGGGCTGCGTATTCCGGCACCGGTAGAGGGATTCTACGTAAGGATGTTCGAAGCGGGGTCTGAAGCGAAGCGCACGTTGCTATATTTGCGCCCGATGTTAACTGGGGCGATCGAAGCACCGAAGCGACTGGAGGACCTTCACGTCCGCCGTGACCTGGTCGCGAGCCTCCTACTTCGAACCATCGCGTTCGCAGACCAGCTGAGCGGCGCGGCGATCGAGACACGACTCGGACTGCCATTCGAGACGCTGCTGCCGATCATCGAAGAGTTCCAGAAGACGCAGCTCATGGACACCATGGGTTTCTCGAACGATCCCGGCGTCGAAGGCCGGCCGATCCCAGTACGCATGAATTACGTCGTGTCAAGCGCGGGCCGCCAGCGCGCCTCCGAGATGTCATCCGTGCAGACGCGATACCTCGGCCCCTGTCCCATCAACTTCGACGACTACCTCGGGCTCGTGCGCTCGCAGGTCACCGGCAAGGCAAACGTCACAGATGCCCTGCTGAAGAAAGCCTTGGGGACGCTTGAGCTCGAGCAGCACGTCATCGACCAGATCGGCGGCGCCATGGTTTCGCGCGCGTCGCTGTTCATCTTCGGCGCTCCCGGAAACGGCAAGAGCACCATCACCGAGCGCATGGCCCTTTTGATGGGCGCCCCGATCGAGATCCCTCACGCCGTCGCCATCGGCGACGAGATCATCCGTGTGATCGACCCCGTCTATCACAAGATCGCCGAGGGCGAGCAGCCGATCGACCGCAGGCTCGTCAAGGTGGAGCGGCCCGTGGTCGTGGCCGGCGGCGAGCTGAAGCTGCAGCAGCTGGACCTCACATACGACGCCTCCAACCGCTACTACGAGGCGCCACTCCAGTGGAAGGCGAACGCCGGCGTGTTCGTGATCGACGACTTCGGCCGCCAGGAGGTCCCGCCGATGCGGCTCCTCAACCGGTTCATCGTGCCGATGGAAAAGAAGGTCGACTACCTGGACCTGTCGGCTTCCGGTCGCAAGATCGAGCTGCCCTTTTTGTGCCAGGTCGTCTTCTCAACCAACCTCTCACCCACCGAGCTGGTCGACGAGGCCTTCCTGCGCCGCATGGCGTACAAGATCGGCGTCGGCAACCCGTCGCCTGAAGCGTTCGGGCGCATCCTCCGGTACGAGTGCGACCGCCAGGGCGTGCAGTTCGACGAGAAGGCTGTCGGCTACCTGCTCAACAACCTTTACGGCAAGAAGCCGCTCCGCGGCTCTCACCCACGCGCGTTGATGGCGCGGCTCGTCGACCTCGCCAACTACAGGCAGGAGCCGCCGCGCCTCACGCCGCAGACCCTGAAGGAGGCGTTCGACGCCTGCTTCAACCCCGCGCTGGGCAGCCTCACCGAAGACGACTGGGCCCGACCCGCGATCGGCTAGTCGTCCCTAACGGTATAGAGCACCGTTGCGGCCAAAGGAACGGAATTTTTCGATTCATGGGCCCGCTTGGCACCAAACGTGCGGAATCCGACCGGCTTAAGCCGGAACCGTTACTCCCGCCAGGCGCTTTT
>JBGPYE010000181.1:0-4476 GCA_041493095.1 Candidatus Dormibacteraceae bacterium | reverse complement strand
CTGCGGCTGGCCGAGCTTTTACGCGCCGGCGGAGGATGCACCGGTAGAGGAGCACGTCGACAGGAGCCTTTTCATGGTCCGGACCGAGGTCAACTGCGCCAACTGCGGCGGCCACCTCGGCCACGTCTTCGACGACGGACCGCAGCCGACCGGCCTTCGCTACTGCATCAACTCGGCTTCGATCAAGCTCGAACCGAAGAACAGCTAGATCCCGCCAGCCTTGCGCTGCTCCAGCAGCTTCCTGACGATCGGGCTCGGCTCTTTCGGCTGCCACGCTCGGTACGCCTCGCGCACCGGCACCGGCCACTCGATGTCCAGGTCGACCCGCGTTGCGAATCTTGTCGCGCCCGCCAAGACGCGCAGCGCCAGCTCGAGCGTGCGTCGCTGCATGGCCCGGTCGTGCGGCATTCCAAACGCGTGGCCGAACGGAAACTCGACGCCGACGACCCGTGGGGACAGGCGCTCCTCAGCCACCGAGGGCATCATCGTCACGACCACAGTAGGGATTCCCGCCGCCTCGATCCACCGTGCCAGCACGGGCACGTTCGAGCAGCAGTCGGGTCAAGCGGGAGCGAGGATCAGGCCGTCGGCTGCCTGGTTGCGCAGGTGAGCGACCAACTCGGGCGCCGTTTTCTGGCGCCAGTCTTTCAGGCTGCGATCCTGGTAGCCCATCACGGCTACGTGCTCAGCTACAGCACCACCAACCACGCCTTCGCTCGAGAGCTCTCCCAGTAGGTGCATCGGCAGCGCGATCTCCGGGTCGGCCAACAGGTCCTCGTCATTGATATGTAGGTGCGCCACGCCCAGGTCGTCGGGCGCCGCGGCGGCGGGGATCGGCCGCCAGCCTGGGTCACCCCATTCCGGATCCGTTCTTTCGCGCTCGAGGTCGAACGACGGCTGTGACCGTTTCAGATAGGCGCCAGCCGACGTGAACAAGGCGATCCGCGATTCCACCAGGCGCTTCTGAAACGGCGCCCATACCGGCGCCTCTTCACCTGGGAAGGGGCCGCGTCCTTCATACAGCGGGCGAAAGGTGCGCGGCAGGAACTTGAAGCTGTCGACGATCACGGCCGCATCAGGAGGCAGGTGGTGGTTCCGTGCGCCAGGAGCTTGCCGGTCTTCTGGTCGGTCAGCCGGCCCTCCGCGGTCGCGATCCGTCCCCCCCGGTGCAGCACCTTGCCCTCGCAGCGGACAGGACCGGTTTCGCTGGTGATCGGGCGCACGAAGTTGACGCTCGTCTCGAGACTCGTGTAAGCCTCACCGGCGGCCAGGGTCGTGTGGACGGCACAGCCCATCGCGGAATCGAGCAGGGTCATCGCGTACCCACCGTGCACAACGCCGATCGGGTTGTATACGTACTCGCCGGGCTCACCGACAAAGGCGATCCTGCCCTCCTCGACCTCTTCGCCGGTAAAGTCGAGAGTCACCGCAATGGGAGGGGCCGGCAGTGTTCCATCGAAGACCGCCTTCCAGAACTCGAGCCCACTCATTCCGGCGCCGGCGTCCCTCAGGGCCTTTGGGTCTTCCCAGCTGAATGTGCGGGACCGCTGGTTCACGCTCATGAAAAAGCAGAGTAGATCGCCAGCATTCCAAGGATCGCAATCGCCAGTCCGCTGAACGAGCTGATCCCGCGGATGACCGCCCGTGTCAAGCGTCCTCGCAGCGACGATGCGGCGACGGCGAGCACGCACCACCACGCAGCGGATCCAATCAGTACGCCAGCGACGAGCACGGCCGGTTTGACGACCCCGGCCCCGGCGCCCAGCCCCAATGTCGCGGCCAGCGCCGCGAACGAGAGGATGGTGGCTGGGTTGGTGATCGTGAGCCCGAGGGTCGAGAGATAGGCCCAGGCGAGACCCGCCCCGCTGCTCGCGGCGGCGACGCTGGGCTCTTGCTGCCGCTGAAGGAGAATCCGAGCCCCAATGGCGATCAGAGCGGCTCCGCCGATCAACGCCAGTGGTCGCCTTCCGCTGACAAGAGCGGTGGTGACGACGGCCAGGCCAAAGGATGCAATCGCGGCATAGATGCCGTCGGCGGTCGCGACGCCCAGTCCCGAGACAAGGCCGTAGAGGCGGCCCCTGACAAGAGTCCGCCTAAGGCAGAGAAAGAAGATCGGGCCGGGCGACGCCGCAACGGCAAACCCGAGCGCGAAGCCGCGGATCAGCAGGCTGGACACCGCGGTCTCTCACCGGCGGAATTCTAGAACCGCAGGCATCGAGGCGTTTATAGCAGCCGCTTCGCAGCCGATCGTTTACGCGCCTTTAACCCGATGCACCGTATCGTCAAGACGAGATGGAGATGATTCGCAACGTCACGCGCCACAAGCTGAGGAGCTTCCTCACCATCTCGGGCATCGTCATCGGCGTGCTCGCCCTGACCACGATGGGCGCGCTGGCGGAAAACTTCAATGCCCTGCTGGATGGAGGAGTCAAGTATTTCGGCTCGAGCATTCAGGTCGGACCACCAGACGGCCAGTCCGCCCCGCTGCTTCCGATCTCAAAAGTCGATGAGATCAAGCAGGTCGACGGCGTCGGCGCGGCGTTTCCCACCTATTCGTTTCAAGCCAAACCAGGCTCTGCACCGTCGTTTAGCTTTGGTGTTCCGGACACGATCGTCGCGGGCGATCCTGCGGAGAATGACTGGGCGGCTCTGAAAGTCACGCTCGCACAAGGAAATCAGCTTGACTCCAGCGCGACCGGCCAGGTCGTACTCGGCGCGACGATCGGCAAGGAGTTCGGCAAGAAGGTCGGAGACACCATCGATCTCCCTGTCCGGCCGCCAGACGCCAAGCCCGACTTCGTCAACCATACGTTCACGGTGGTCGGCATCCTCAACGTCACCCGGACGGCGCCGGACACGTTCGCCTACATCAATGTCGTCGACGGGCAGACGCTGCTCAAGGACAGCCTTCCTGCTGCGATCCGCGACCAGATTCCCGTCGCGCAGTTCGCCCAGGCGATCGACGTCTACGGCAAGCCCGGATCGTCCATCAGCGACCTCGACAAGCTGGCGGTACAGATCAACACGCAGGTCTCGGGCGTAAAGGCGACCAAGCCAAGCGATATCGTGAACGCGTTCAAATCAGGGGGCGCGATCTTCACCGCGATCACCACCGCTGCCGCCCTCCTCGCACTCATCATCGGCGGGCTCTCGGTCGTCAACACGATGTTCATGGCGGTGGCCGAGCGGGTCCGCGAGATCGGCCTCAAGAAAGCAGTGGGCGCGACGACGCTCAACATCATGGGCGAGTTCCTGTTCGAGGCCACGCTGATCGGCCTGATCGGAGGACTGATCGGCTATGGACTCGGTGCGTCGATCACCGTCTTCCTCAATGCCACCACGCCCCCCGGTCAATCGACCCTGTTCCTCGTCACCCCCGCGCTGACCATCCTCGCGATCGGCTTCGCCACAGTGTTGGGCGCGCTGGCCGGCATCCTGCCTGCCTGGCGTGCGGCCCGCCTCGATCCCGTCACAGCCCTGAGGAACGAGTAAGTGGCAGACCTACGGCTGGTTGGGCTGGCCAAGCACTATAAGCGCGGCGGCGAGGTCATCCGCGCGCTCGACGGCGTGACGCTCGACATCGAGAAAGGCGAGTTCGTGGCGGTGGTCGGACGCTCGGGCAGCGGCAAGACCACGATGCTCGACCTGATGGGCCTCTTGCTCAAACCTACGTCAGGCAGCCTCTTCATCGACGACGTGGACACCACCAAGCTCGGCGACAAGCAGCGGGCGCACATGCGTGCCCGCCGGGTGGGCTTCGTATTCCAGGAGTACAACCTCCTCTCGGGCCTCAACGTGCTCGAAAACGTGATGCTGCCGTTGCGCTACGTCAAGGACGGGAAGAACGGACGGCAGCGAGCGCTGGAGCTCGTGGATAGGGTCGGGCTGAGCGACAGGATCCGGCACCGTCCGACCGAGCTCTCGGGCGGCCAGGCGCAGCGGGTCGCGATCGCACGCTCGATGGTGAATGGCCCAGCTCTGATTCTTCTCGACGAACCGACGGGCGCAGTCGACACCGAGACGGCTCAGCAGCTGATCGACTTGATGAAGCGTCTCAACCGCGAAGACCAGGTGACCATCGTGATCGTCACCCACGACCTCGATATCGCAGCGCAGGCCACAAGGCGGATCCGGCTCAAGGACGGCAAGGTGCTGAGTGACGAGACGGTGTCCATCAACAGTGCGGCGCTTGGAGTTCCAGTAGCCTAGAACTGGGCTCGGTCGCCTATCGTGTTACCGCTGTGCGAAGGGCATGATCCGCCGGCTGCTGACCTATGGCGCGATTGCGATCGGCCTTGTCGTGGCGGCAATCTTCGGGGCCACCGCCTATCAGGCGCTCCGCACTCCTCTGCAGGTCTCGAGCAATGGCAGCCTCACTCCCGAGAACTGCTCACCCGGCCCGTGCGTCGACGTAAAGGGCTTCACCATATGGATCTCGGAGGTCAAAGTCGACGGGGGCCTCGTAAGCATGAAGGT
>JBGPYE010000118.1:0-5899 GCA_041493095.1 Candidatus Dormibacteraceae bacterium | reverse complement strand
CTTCCCAGCCCCTTGCTACGTCAGTGAATGCGAGCCCGGCGACTCCCCCGCCGCCAGCTCTCGCAAATGCTCCGCCACGTCCCAGGTCCAGAACTCCACCACGTGACCGCCCGGGTCGGTCACGTAAGCCGCCCGCCCCCGACCATGGCCGTACTTGCCGTGGTCGTGGTCGAGCACCTTATAACCGTGCTTTCGCAGCCGTTCCACAACCCCGTCGTAGGCCTCCGCCGGCAGTCCCATCGCGAAGTGGACGTGAACGCCGCCGCGACCTTCGCCCAACCCGAGCTGAGGTCGCCATAGACCGATGCGGGTCCTGTCACCGGCCATCACCCAAACCGTCTCGCCGTTGCGGTGCCAGCGCTCAACCACCGGAAAGCCCAGCACGCCGGCGTAGAACTTCTCCGCCGCGGCCAGGTCGTTCTGCTCAAGCGCAATCTCACATACGCCGGTGACCGGAACCAGACGATCGCTTGTCATCGCGCCCTCCTCCACATCCATCTCTTCAGCCTCTCCTCATCGCCCGCGCGATCTCGCGCTTGGCGTCGCGCTCCGCGATCGCTTCCCGCTTGTCGTACTGCCGCTTGCCTCGCGCCAGCCCGACCTCGACCTTCGCGTGATTGCGAGAGAAGTACACCCGGAGCGGGATCAGCGTGTATCCCTTCTGCCGCACCTTGCCGATCAGGCTCGAGATCTCCTTGCGATGCAGCAGCAGCTTGCGTGGACGCATCGGCTCGTGGTTCATCAGGTTGGCCTGCGTGTACGGAGAGATGTTCACGTTCTCCAGCCATGCCTCATTGCCGTCGATCCGCACGAACCCATCGCGCAAGTTGGTCCGGCCGTTTCGCACCGACTTGACCTCTGAGCCGGTGAGCATGATTCCAGCCTCCATCTTCTCGTCGATGAAGTAGTCGTGGTACGCGCGCCGGTTGACCGCCACATCGCGATCCTTCTTTTCGTCAGGCATCGCCTAGAACCTGCTTTGCAGGAGCGGGCTTTTTTCCCGGCAGCTGAACCACGTCCGGAACATACCGTTCGCCTTCGACGTGTCCCTTCAACACCTTGACCCGACCTTTCTTGGTGGGCAGCGTGACTCCAGGCCACGGCTGAAGAGCGCGAACGCGTCGATCGATCTCAGACGCGCCCACATTCCACTCCAGTTCGCCATCTTCCCGGCTCAATCGCGGCGCGATGGTCGCCCGGGCGTGCTCCTGTTCCACTTCCTTGATCTCGTCAATTCGGTTAACAGTCTCAGCCAGCAACTGCGCGCCCATCTCCGCCAGGCGCGACGTCAGAGCCACCGCGTCCTCGCCCGCCGCAATCGCGGTCGCGCGCATCGCGAGGATGGGGCCGTGGTCCAGCTGCTCGTCCATCTTCATGATGGTGACGCCTGTCTCAACATCGCCCGCGAGGATGGCGCCGGCCACCGGCCCCGCGCCCCGATGCCGCGGCAGCAGCGAAGCGTGCACGTTGATCGCCCCAAGCTTTGGAATCGAGAGCACGGACCGCGGAATGATCTGCCCATAGGCGACGACGACCAGCAGGTCCGGCTCCACCTGTCGAATCTTCTCCACGGCTTCCGGGTCGCGAATTCGCGCCGGTTGGTAGACCTCCATGCCCAGCTCCTGGGCCGCCGCCTTGACCGGCGGGGCGCTCAGCTTCATCCCGCGGTTGGCCGGTCGATCAGGCTGCGTGATGACCAGCCGGATTTCGTGACCCGCAGCTTTGAGGGCTAGGAGAGACGGCACGGCGAACTCGGCGGTGCCGGCGAAGACTAATTTCAGGAACGCGGCCTAGCCTGAGGCCGCGGCGACGGCCTCTTCTTTTTCTTCTGCCTGCAGCTCTTCGATGCGACGCAGCGTGTCAAGGCTCGTCAGCCTGTCGGTGAAGAGGATGCCGTCCAGGTGGTCGAGCTCGTGCTGGAAGGCGCGGGCGGTGAACCCCGTGGACTTTATGCGCACCTCTTTGCCATGGCGGTTCAGCCCCTTTACGACCACCGACTCGTGGCGCTCGACCTCGCCCACCCAACCCGGCTTGCTCAAGCAGCCCTCATAGCCGACCTGGGTCCCGGCGGTCTTGACGATCGCAGGGTTGACGAGGCCCCAGATCTGGTTTTCGTCACCCTTGACCACGCAGACGCGCAGCGGCACCCCGATCTGGTTCGCCGCCAGGCCCGCGCCGGGTGCGTCGAGCATGGTCTCGGTCAGGTCGTCGAGCAGCCTCTGGATGGACGTGTCCACACGCGCGACTTTGCGCGACCTTTGGTGCAGAACCGGGTGCTCGAAAGTCAGGATAGGTCGGACCACGAATTCGATTTTACCCGCGGGGTGGTAGATCCCAATCGCGTTAGGTCACCGGATCGACGTCGTAGCTCCAGCCTTTGCCCCGCGGCGCCAGATGGCGCGCCCTCTCGATCCCATCGCACTTAAGCGTGACCTGCCAGCGATATTCGCCGCGCAGGCGGTGAATGAAGGCCGGCGCCGGGCCCATCACACGGATGCCTTCGATCCCTTCCTTCAGCAGACCGGTGGCCAGGGCCTCCGCCGCCTCACGCGCCGATGCAGCCGCTCTCGCGTCGTCCGCGTCGGTGCGCGTGAGCACCGCGAGCTCAGCGAACGGGGGAAACGAAAACGCTTTGCGCGATGGCAGCTCGGCGGCGTAGAAACCGTCGTAGTCCCCAACGGCCGCGCAGCGGAGGCTGTAGTGCTCCGGGTTGCTGGTCTGCACGACGACGCGGGACGACCGGCCGTCGCGCCCCGCGCGCCCCGCCACCTGCACCACCAGCGAAAAGGTGTTTTCCGCCGATCGGTAGTCGGGGAAATGCAGCGGCAGGTCGGCATCGACCACGCCGACGCACGTGACTGCCGGCAGGTCCAGGCCGCGCGTCACCAGCTGCGTGCCGACGAGGATGTCCGCCCTCCGCTCGCTGAACGTTTCCCAGATCTCGAAATAGGAGTCAGGTCCTTTCGCCGCGTCGCTGTCGAGCCGCAGCACACGCGCGAGCGGCCACAGCTTCTTGACCATCGTCTCCAATCGCTGCGTCCCCATTCCCATCCCCCGGATGTTGCGGCTGCCGCAGTGATCGCAGACCGCGGGCATCGGCCGCGAGTAGCCGCAGTAGTGGCAGACGAGTCCATCAATTTCGGCGTGCTGGACCAACGCGACTGAGCAGCCGAGGCACTGCACCGATTTCCCGCAATCGCGGCAAAGGACGAAGGTCGACATCCCCCGGCGGTTGAGATAAAGGATCACCTGCTCCTCGTTCTCGAGCGTCTTGTCGATCACCTCGAGCAGGCGCCTGGACAGCGGCTGCCGGTTGCCTGCGGCCGCCTCGTCTCGCATGTCGACGAGCTCGACCTCGGCGTCGCGCCCCCGGACGCGCTTGGTCATCTTCGCCAGCGCCAGCTCACCCCGGGTCGCGTCGTGGTAGGTGACCACGCTCGGGGTCGCCGAACCCGCCACCAGCCGCGCGCCGCTGACCTCGGCCAGGCGCCGTGCGACCCATCCCGCCTCGTAGCGGGGCGTCCGGTCCTGCTTGTACGCCGACGATCCCTCTTCGTCCAGGCAGATGAGCCCGAGCCGCGGAATTGGCGCGAAGACCGCCGACCGGCTACCGAGCACAACCTCCGCCTCGCCGCGCCGGGTGCGCCACCACTGCTGAGCACGCTCGAGCTCGGTGAGCTGGCTGTGCAGGATCGCGACGGGGGCCTTCAGGCGCGCTCGCACCCGCTGCACGAGCTGAGGCGTGAGCGAGATGTCGGGGACGAGTAGAAGGACGCGCAGGCCGTCCGCAAGGGCTCGCTCCGCGGCCGCGAGGTACACCTCGGTCTTGCCGCTCGCGATGACCCCGTGCAGCAGGGTGAGCTGGTTGGAATTGATCACGTCGAGCGCGGCCTGCTGCTCGCTCGTCAGCGTTGGAGCGGCGGTCGGAGTCGCCGGACCTGTCGCAAGCTCGACCAGGCGGCTGTGGCGCCTTTGTCGGGTCGACGCTTGCGAGCCGCTCGCGCCGGTCGCCCGCACCCGAGGCGGCAGCATCGCGCGGAGGACCTCGATTAGCGGCAGCCAATAGTGGTCCGCCACGAGGCGAGCAAGTGCGACCTGGTGCGGCAGCAGAAGCGGTTCGCTGCCGGCGGTCGCAATGGGTTTCGTCTCTACACCGGGGTCTTCGGTGCCCAGCGAGACCACGAATCCGTATGTGCTCCGGCGCCCGAACGGCACCGTCACGCGGTGGCCCGGCACGACGTCCACCCCATCCGGCACCGCGTAGGTGTATGTCTCGCGGCCTGACCCGCGGGCCGCCTCCACCGCGACCTCGGCGTAAAGCAACTGAACTATTTCTTGGTCTTCAGGCGGGGGACTACCAGGTCCAGGATGCGGTCAGCCATCTCGCGCTTCGTCATCTTTTCGAGCTCGTGATGCGAGCCGTCGGTGAAGAACACGATCCCGGCGTTGGAATCGCTGCCGAATCCGATGTCCTTCCGCGAGATGTCGTTAGCCACGATCCCCTGCAAACCCTTGCGCTTCATCTTCTCCACCGCCTTGCCGGCGAGGTCCGAGTCTTCCGCGGCGAAGCCAATCCGAAACACGTCCGCCGCATCCTTCTCCCGGCCGAGCGATGCGATGAGGTCGGGGATCGACTCCAGCTCGAGGGTCAGCATCGGCGTCTCTTCGCGGCGGATCTTTCCCGTCGCCGTCCGAGCCGGGCGGAAGTCGGCGACGGCTGCCGCCATCATCAGGAGGTCCGCGCCTTTGACCTCCGAGCGCAGCTCGGCCAGCATTTCGTCCGCCGTGGCGACCTGCCGCAGCACAACACCGTGGTGGGCCGGGTGATTGGCCGTGGTGACGAGCGTGACCCTCGCGCCGCGGTCGGCCGCTGCTGCGGCAATGGCGAAGCCCATCTTGCCGCTCGAATAGTTGCTGATGAAGCGCACAGAGTCGATGGGCTCGCGAGTGCCTCCGGCGCTCACGATCACGTGCCGGCCCGCGAGGTCGTACCGCGATCGGACCGCGCCGGCCATCGCCTTGAGCAGCTTGGAGGCATCCGCGAGTCGACCCGTGCCGACATGGCCGCTCGCCAGGTGTCCGATCTCGGGTTCGACGACAGTGACGCCGCGATGTCGCAGCATGGAGATGTTCTCCTGCACCGCGGGCTTCGACCACATCGCGTCGTTCATCGCCGGCGCGACCACCACCGGGCATCGTGCCGCGAGCAGCGTCGCCGTGACGATGTCGTCGGAGCGGCCGCTCGCGACACGCCCGATGACGTTGGCGGTCGCCGGCGCGAGCAAGATCAGCTGCGCCCAATCGCCCAGCGCCACATGGGGCTCGGGTGCGCCGTCGGTCGCCCACAGCCCGGTCAGCACCGGGTTGCCGGTCACGCCCCGGAATGACGCAGGACCGACAAAGCGAGTCGCCGACGGCGTCATCGCCACCCGCACCTGGCTGCCCGCCTGCGTCAGGGCTGAGGCAAGGTCGACCAGCTTGTAGGCGGCGATCCCACCCGACACCAGCAGCGCCAGGCGCAGGCCGCGCAGCTCATTCGGTACCGGGGTCGGATCTAGAGGCACGCCCGGGGGCCCCGTCGATAGATTTGGTGACCAGGTGGTCCAGATCCGGGTGAATCACCGAGCAGCACAGCGCACGCATTGTGGATGCGTAAGCGAGCAGCGGAGGTGATGAACCCGGAGATGGGCCGCATGGGCGCCAAAGATACGATGGGGATCCCCGGGCGGGCCTCTCCTGGCATGGGCTAAGTGTGCCTCCCGCGCGTCTTGTCTTGAATGCCGCGCTCACGCGCGTTGCGGATGATGGCGAGCGCCTCTGCCACCGCTCGCTCGAGCTCGTCATTCACCACGACGTGGTCGTAGTGCTTGGCGAGCTCCATCTCTTGCGCCGCGATCTT
>JBGPYE010000101.1:0-6299 GCA_041493095.1 Candidatus Dormibacteraceae bacterium | reverse complement strand
GAAGCCGAGGCTGGCAAGGATCGAAGCCGTTATGGCCACCGGCGCCCCGAAACCTGCGATTCCCTCGAGCAGCGCCCCGAAGCTGAAAGCAATCAACAGCGTCTGGAGGCGACGGTCGGTGGTCAGGCGGGTGAGCGACCGCTTGATCACGTCGAAGTCGCCGCTCGCGACGGTCAGGTTATGGAAGAAGACCGCGTTGAGGACGATCCAGCTGATCGGCCAGAGGCCGAAGGCCATGCCCTCCGTCGCGGTGCCGATGGTGATGCCAAACGGCATGCCCCAGACGATCCAGGAGAGCAGAGCCGCGGTGAGCATTGCCGCCAGCGCGCACATCCATGCGGGCAGGCGAAGGATGGCCAGCATGACGAAAAGGACGTAGAGCGGGAGCCCGGCGACCAGGGCTGACAGCAGGATGCTGTCGAGCACCGGCTGATATTGCTGATGAAAAGTGAGCAGTATCCCCATCGTCCCCCCTGTCGATAGGCCGTTAGCGCGAAGTCAATTCAATCCCAAACAATCTCCTTTTGCAAGGAGCGGCGCTTCTGCCAGGCAGTCGCGGCGATGCTGAGCACCCAGAGCAGCGCGGCCAGGGCCAGCAAAATCCACTCGGGGCTGCGAGGGATCGGGGGTGGCACGTTCCCGCTACGGCCGTACTCTGCGAACTGCGCGGGATCGGGCGAGTCGGTGGAGGCGAAGTAGAACGCCGCCGTGAAGAGCGCTGTCCACACCAGCCCACGGGTCCAGTTGCCGAGCCGGATCAGACCGAACCCTGGAAGCGCAGTCAGGATCCACAGCTCCGTTCCGAGCGGGACGTCGCGGTCTTCGAGCTCTTTGACCACGACGGCAGTGGTGATCAGGAGGCCGACGGCGGCTGCGTACCAGCCCGGCCCGAGGAGATCCGTGCCGACGAAGGGGAAGCCGAGCTGCGCGAAGCGGGGGGTGGTGACCACCCACATCGCCCAGCCGAACCAGCCGATGAGCACGAGCTCGACGACGGCCAGAGCCACGACGGCGGCTCGAGCCTCTATGAACAGGGCGGTGAACAGGGCGACGACGGCAAGCCAGCAGGCGGGTGACTCGAACCCGAAGGTCTCCTGTAGCTGAGCCGGAGGAACGCTGATCCACCATGGCGAAGCGACGGACGCGATGACGCACACGGCGACCAGGAAGTCGAGTACCGAAGCGGGACGCGAGCGGAAACCTGGCCGAACACGGAGCTGCACCTACCAGCTGCCCCCGCCACCACCTCCACCGCCGCCGCCCGAGAAGCCCCCGCCGCCGAAACCGCTCGAACTGCCCGAGCTCGGCGGCGTGTAAGTGATTGCGCTCGAGATGCTCGCGTTCATCGACTCCAGGCTGTTGGCAAGCAATACCGCCTGGAAAGGCGCGTTGCCGGCGTACCAGTTGTTCGTCGCGCTGGTGTCGATCCCCTCGAAAGCCTTCGCCCACTGTGAGACGCAGCCGAATACGATCGCGTAGGGAAGCAGCTCCGTGAAGATCTGTGCCTTCTCCGCAAACTGCTGCCTGTACTTCTCGGCCGTCGTCATGTAGAGGCGGAACCCGAGGGTCCGCTGCAGGAGCTCACGACCGCTTGCCGTGCGCTGCGGCATGAAGGGGGCGCTGACGCTGACGACTATCCCGGTCAGGAGGATCGCGGCCCCGATCAGTCCCCAGCCGAGCTTCAGGCCCAGCAGCACTGTGACCGCAACGGCGGCGACGACCAGGCCTACCCCGAGGCATCCCCATGTCGCTCTGGCGGTGTCCGGTCTGGTAGTGAACAGCTTTCGTGAGACGGCGTCGGTATAGATCTGGCCCTCAGCCATCTTGAGCGTGGGCGCGTATGTGCCCTTGAGCGCGGAGAGCTTGATCTGCTGGCGGCCGGCGAACAGGCCGTCGAGGAGAGTCTTCTCGTACGGCAGCAGGGCCGCCGCGTCGCCGCCGGCCTTCCATATGAAAGTCCAGTCCTTCTGATTGGGGACCTCGGTGATGGTCATGTATCCGCGCACGGCCAGGTCGACGATCGTGGCCGTGACGTCCTTGGTGTCGGCGCTCTCGTCGAGGATGAGGCCCAGCTCCGCCGGCCGCATGTTCTGCGGCGATCCAAACTCGACCACCAGCGGGTCGCTGTGAAACAGCGGATTTGTGCGCTCCCGCGGGTCGTTGGTCAGGTAGTACTGGGTGAGATAAGCGCGGTCCCGTCCATGGATCCACCAGTTGCGTACGACAAGGCCTATGCCGGCGACCGCGATCAAAAGGCTGAGACCTACTGTCAGGGGGTTGATGTCGAACGCGTCCTGCGGAAACTGGCGATTCCGAGCCTCCAGCAGGGGCGGCGGCACATCGACAACGCCTTGGTTGAGCGCGGTCACGACTGACATCTGCTCGCCCGATGCGAGCTGCCGTGTGGAGCCGAAGTTCACCGTCTGTCCTTTGCTCGCAAATGTGCAGCTCTCCCGCGAGCCGGTCGGACCCTGGTAGCAAGCAGCCTTCTGAAAGGCCCCGGCGGGCAGGTTCACCGTGGCCGTGACCGATCGCTTCGGCACCGGCCACAGTGCCCCGTCCACGTTCCAGTAGAGCTCGTCATGGTCCGCGAAGGAGTTCATCGCTCCCAGCACGGTGTAGGTGATCACGTAGCGATTCGCGCCTGTTACCAGGCGGCCGGGATCGCCGATCTTGATCACATCGTTGTCGTGGTCGATGGACTCGGAGTGGATCAGCGCCTTTGAGCCGTCGGTGACCGATTTGACCTCGAGCAGGTAGTAGCGGTCGTGGCTGTCGTCATAGCGATAGCGGAGCGGGATCGTCCGGAAGATGCCGTGCTTTTGAAGTGAGCCGAAGTCCACCTGAATGTCTTCTGTGACTGTGATGGCCGAGTCGGTGGCGACCGTGATGTCCGAGTGAAACGACGTTATGACCCACCCTTCATCGGCGTGGACTGTCGAGCCGAACGCGACAATTCCCCATGCGGCAGCGAGCAGGGCCAGGCATAGGCGGCGCGCGAAGGAATTCATTGGGCCCCGTATTTTGACTGCTTCGGCCCAGCCACCTTGGACAGCCGTTGTTATGGATTCTGTTACGTCGCCCTCGGCACCCTATGCTCACTTGGCAACCTTGCTTTCAGCCTCACCAGACGCGGCAGTCAAGAACGAGCCCGATTACACGATTCTCAAACGCCGAATCCAGGACGCGGGCCTGCTCGAGAAGCGGCCCGCCTACTACGTCTTGAGCATCACGACGAACCTCGTCGTCTGGACGTTCTGCCTGGTCCTGGTGTTCACGGTAGGAGCGGTCTGGGCCCAGGCCCTGGCCGCGGTAGCGCTCGGCCTCGTCTCGGTGCAGCTCGGCTTCCAGCTGCACGATTCGGGCCACCGCCAGATGTTCGCTTCGCCGGGAAAGAACGCGTTCGTCGGCCTTTTCACCGCTAACCTGCTCCTCGGCGTGAGCTACGGCTGGTGGGTCCAGAAGCACAACCGGCACCACGGCAACCCCAACGACGTCGACCTCGATCCGGACATCAAAGTCGGAGCCATCGCCTACAACGAAGAGCAGGCGCTCGCCCGGCGCGGCGCGGGCAGGCTCGCCGCAATGTACCAGGCCTACCTGTTCTTCCCGCTCACGACGTTTCTGGCCTGGAGCATGCATGTCGCCGGCTTCGATTACCTGATCAAGGAGCCCTCGCGGTACCGGCGCGTCGAGTTCGTCCTTCTCGCCGTCCACGCCGTCCTGTACCTGGGTGCGATGCTCTACTTCCTGGGCCCGTGGTCGGCCCTCATGGTGGTGCTGATCCAGAAGGCCGTCGGCGGCGCTTACATGGCTTCGGTCTTCGCTCCCAACCACAAGGGCATGCCACAGACCGACAGCTCGAGCCGCCTCGACTTCGTGCGCACGCAGGTTCTGACCGCACGCAACGTTCGCGGTCATCCCCTGACCGACCTCTGGTACGGCTCGCTCAACTACCAGATCGAGCATCACCTGTTCCCCGGCATGCCGCGACTGAACATGCGGCGTGCGCAGCCGATCATCCAGCAGTTCTGCCGCGAACGAGGCATCGATTACCACGAGACGTCGTTCCTGGAGTCGTACCGGGAGCTGCTCGGGTTTTTGAACGAGATTGGGGCACCGCTCAGAGCCGAGCGCGCCAGGGCGTAGGTTTAGCCGGCTTCCTTCTCGGGCACGTCCTCTCCGTATAGTGCCTGCTGCCATCCAATGACCCCAGCCAACCTTCGGCATGACATTCGCAACGTTGCGATCATCGCGCACGTCGACCACGGGAAGACGACGTTGGTCGACGCCCTGCTGAAGCAGAGCCACACCTTCCGCGACAACCAGGAAGTTGGCACGCTGATCATGGACACGAACGACCTCGAGCGCGAGAAGGGCATCACCATCCTGGCCAAGAACACCTCCGTCCGGCACGAGGGGGTGACGATCAACATCATCGACACGCCTGGTCACGCCGATTTCGGCGGCGAGGTCGAGCGCGTCCTCAACATGGCGGATGGGTGCTTGCTCCTGGTCGACGCGGCCGAGGGGCCGATGCCTCAGACGCGCTTTGTTTTGCGCAAGGCCTTCGAGGTCGGCCTGCGCATCATCGTCGTGATCAACAAGGTCGATCGCAAGAACGCCGATCCCCAGCAAGCGCTGCACCGGGTCCACGACCTGTTTCTCGAGCTCGCGGAGGACGCGGACCAGCTGGAAGCTCCCGTCGTGTACGCGGTGGCGAAAGAAGGCCGCGCCGGGTTGAAGCCCGACGAGCTGGCGGCCGACCTCGAGCCGCTGTTCAAGACGATCATCGACACCATCCCGGCCCCGATCGCGGAACAGGGCGGTTTCCAGATGCTGGTCGCCAACCGCGCGTACGACGACTACACGGGAACCTTGGCGATCGGCCGCATCACGCGAGGCAAGGTTGCCCCAGGCGACACGGTCGCGGTGCTGAACGCGACCGGCGACGCGCGGCGCGCCAGGGTGGTGCAGGTGTTGATGTACAGAGGCCTGGACCGCGTCATGGTGCCGAATGCCAGCGCAGGCGACATCGTGCTCCTGACCGGCCTGGAGGAGGTGGCCATCGGGGACACGCTGGCCGACCCCGAGGCGCCGGACACGCTGCCCAGGATCGCCATCGACGAGCCGACAGTCCGGATGACGTTTGGAGTCAACACGTCACCGTTCACCGGCCTTGAAGGCAAGTTCTCAACCACGCGCCAGCTGCGTGCGCGCCTGTACAAAGAGCTCGACACGAACCTCGGTCTTCACGTCGAGGACACCGACGCCGCCGAGCAATTCCTGGTCAGCGGCCGGGGTGAGCTGCACCTTGCAGTGCTCATCGAGACGATGCGTCGCGAGGGCTTTGAATTCGAGGTCTCGCGCCCCGAGGCCATCGTGAAGAAGATCAACGGCCAGCGCATGGAACCCGTGGAACACCTCACCGTTGACGTGCGCGAAGAGAACCTCGGCGCAGTGACCGAAGCGCTCGGCAAGCGCCGCGGCGAGATGCTTGAGATCACCTACGACCGCAAGGGCGGTGTGCGGCTCGAGTACCTCATCCCGACGCGTGGGCTGATCGGTTTTCGGAACACGTTTCTCACACTGACCGCCGGCACCGGTTTGATGGGTTCGATCGGCATGGGCTACCGGCCGTTTCTCGGAGACTTTCGCGAGCAGCGCAACGGCGCGCTCACCGCGTCGTCCGCCGGCAGGGCACTGGCGTTCGGGCTGGCCGGCGCGCAGGAGCGGGGAACTACCTTCATCGAGGCGGGCGAAGAGGTCTACGAGGGCATGATCGTCGGCATCCAGAAGCGGCCCGGCGACATCCGCGTGAACGTGTGTCGGGAGAAGAAGCAGTCGAACATTCGCTCGTCGACGTCGGACATCTCAGTGAGGCTGACGCCAGCTTCGAGATTGAGCCTCGAGCAGTCGCTGGATTTCCTCGGAGATGACGAGCTTTTGGAGGTCACACCGAAGCACCTACGGCTTCGGAAGAGGCACCTGACAGAGGTCGATCAGTCGCGCGCCCGCAGGCTCACGGAGACCTCCTCGATTAGGACCTGACGATCTGGGGTATACTCATGTCAGCCCGTACAGTACGGGCGCTCACCGCAGGTCTCTTGTTTTCTCGAACGGGCCTCGCCGAGTTGAGTAGCCTAAGTTCGAGAGATATAGGAGATGGAAATGCCTACAGGCACCATCAAGAAACTGGTCGCGGACCGTGGCTTCGGCTTTATCGCAGCCGAAGACGGTAAGGAATTCTTCTTCCACCGGAGTGGCACCGAAGGTGACTTCGACAGCCTCCAGGGTGG
>JBGPYE010000205.1:0-3938 GCA_041493095.1 Candidatus Dormibacteraceae bacterium | reverse complement strand
TGATTCCAGATGCTTCGAATTCGGACCAGAAACGAACCGTCGCCTCGATCGTTTGACCCAGGGTGGAACAAGTCGTCCTGAGCTTGGTGCCGAGAGCGGGAGTCGAACCCGCACGAGGTTGCCCTCATCGGTTTTTGAGACCGACGCGTCTGCCATTCCGCCACCTCGGCGCCCATGCGAGGAGCCTCGACCATACTAATTGGCCCGTGAGAGCCGCCCTAATTCTGTGCTTCTGCCTCTTGATCGCCGGCTGCGGACCCACGTTGGCGCCCGCCGCCGCCGTCTCTCCTGCGCCCTCTCAGGGACCGGCGTCAGCCACTCGCGTCGAGCCGCCCCCCGTCGCGCCACCGACGGCTCCCGGCACCAACCTCCCCGCCTTCGCCTGCGCCGACGCCAGCGGTGGCAAGACCGGGGTTGCGAACGTCTTCGCCGCCCGAGTCGCCGCCCAGCAGGGCTATGACCGGTTCGTGCTCCAGTTCGATACGTTGGTGCCCAGCTACACGGTGAAGCGCCAGTCGACGCCGGCTTTCCCGCTCGGGGCCAGCGGCCAGGCCATCATGTTGAGCGGCACGTCGGGCGCGCTGGTTCGCGTCCACTCGGCCACCGGTGCCAGCACGTACACCGGGCCGACCGATTTCACCCACAACGAGTACCCGGTTCTAAAGGAGGCCCGGCAGACCGAAGACTTCGAGGGTTACGTGTCCTGGGGCCTCGGACTGGGCAAGGCGGCCTGCATACGGACCTTCACGCTCGACGATCCGCCTCGCTTAGTCGTCGATTTCTCGACGGCCACCAGTTAACCTTCCCCGGCGAATGGCCATACAGCCACCGCCGGCGCCAATCGTTCCGCAGCAAGGCCCTCCCCCACCCGCGACGAAAAAAGGAGGCTGCTTTGGGCGCGGCTGCGGTTGTGGGTGCGGCAGCTGCCTTTTGGTCGTCGTTCTGGCAGTGCTGCTCGTCGGGGGCGGCGGCTACTACTTCTTTGTCGTGCAGGCTCAGGCCGCTGTCTCGGCGCCGGCCGCCCTGGTCGTGGTCAACCAGCCTGTTGACGTCGATGGTCATCCCGGAATCCCCGGCCAGGCGCTGAATCCGGGCAACACAGTCCACACCGGCGGAGGCGCGCACGCCGCGATCCAGTTCCCTGACGGCTCATACGTCCGCATGTCACCGGACACGTCCGTGACCCTGACCGCCGTACAGCTGCAGAAAAACGGAAACCTGCAGTCAGCCTCCCTGGTGCAGAAATTCGGTCGCACGTTGACGTCAGTCCAGCACCTGGCGAGCGGCGCGAGCTTCCAGGTCGGCGGGCATTCTGTCAGCGCACAGGTACGCGGCACCGAGTTCGAGATCCTGGTGCGCGCGAACGGCACGAACCTGATCAAAGTCTTCGACGGCACTGTCACTGTCAGAGGCGCAACGACTGTGCAGCTCACCGCCGGACAGCAGATCGACGCGGATGCAAACGGCCGGCTATCTAACCAGCGACCGATCCAGTCGGACCCTCAGGACCCGTATCCGCTTGCTGCGCAATGCGCACGAACCGTTTCCACCGGAACGACCGCCGGCACGGCGCAGACCTCGACCGGTGACGCCCTCGCGACCGGCCAGACCGCAGAGGTGGACTACGACTCGCCCGGAGGGACACTCAGCGTCGCCCTCTGCTATCCGGGGAGCGTCATGACCTTGACGATCATCGACCCGAGCGGAGTCGAGCATTCATCTCGACAGGGCACGCGTCCGGTTGAGGGCCACCTCAGCGGGCCGCCCGGAAGATACCGCGCAATAGTGCGAGCCATCGACGCGCCGGGCGGCGAGCCATACGCCATGTCGTTCGCAAGTAACGCCGCATGCGCGGCCGGCAACGTGGATACCGGCACAGTCGTCCGCCAGACGCTGAGCAACTCACAGATCGCAAATGCTCTCGCCGAGTCGGGCTCGACCGACATCACCCTGCAGGTGCAGGGCACGTCTGCCACGTCGGCGCGCATCTTCTACTACTCGAACTTAGGCGGCATGCCCATCTCCTGGACCGTCGTCTTCTACGCGGCGACTCCGAACCTCGGCGCTGTGATCACCCAGGTGACTGTGCGCGGCGTGAACGTCACCACGCAGGTGCTCTCGCGACTCAGCTCGTTCGGTAATTCGATCAGCTCGATCCCTTCGGGGTTCATCGTCGACCGCGTGTACTCGTGCAGCGGTCCCCGAGGGGACGGCATGATGGTGATCGAGGGACACCGGTAGCTCCAGCGCTGAGCAAGGGACCTGAAAAGGCTCCGTTAAACGATCCTTGAGCTATCTTTCGCGGGCAACATGAGAAACGGAGCCGCCCAAACCCTTCCTCGTCGCCGAGGCGGGCGCCGCATCCTCATCGGCCTGGTGATTCTGATCGTGCTCGTGGCCGGCGGGATCTTCTGGATCAACCAGTCTGCGCAGGCGGCGGTCAACGTTTCAGCCACGCTCACCGTGTACCAGCCCACGGCTTCTGTGGCACGCGGCAGCGGGGCGTACTCGCCGGCATTGACCGGCGCGCTGATGCAAGCCGGTGATTCAGTGAAGACCGACACCAAGGGCCGGGCTTCGATTCAGCTGCCGGATGGGACGTTGACCCGCCTGGCTAGCACGACTGAGATCACGCTCGACTCCGCACATTTCACGAAGAGTGGAACCTTACACGACGCCAAGATCACCGGAGGGATCGGCCGCACCCTCACGAGCGTCAGGCATCTCGTCGCGGGCGCGACATTCCAGGTCGCTGGACAATCCGCCGTCGCGTCGGTCCGCGGTACGAAGTTCGAGGTCTTCATCAAGGCCGACGGCACGATGATCGTCAAGCTGTTCGACGGTGAGCTCGACTTCGACGGGAGGAACCACGTTCATCTGATCTCCGGTCAGCAGGCGACCGCCGACCCGCAGGGCAACATCGGACCGGCCGGCCCGATCCAGCCCGACCCAGACGATCCGTTCGGACCCGCACTCGCAGCGTCGGACGCGGTCACCGCGGGCACGACGCTCGGCACTGAGCAGGACTACATCGGCGCGCCGCTGCACAACGGTGAGCAGCAGCAGTACACGTACAGCTATGCGGGCGGCGGCTTGCTCAAGGCCTCGCTCGGTTATCCGGGCAGCTCGATGCAGCTGAAGGTCCAGGCTCCCGACGGCCAGATCTACACCGGCACCGGGCCGTCTCCGATCGTGGTCATTGTCAACAACGCACCTCCGGGCATCTACAAATTGTTCGTGATCGGAATCAGCGGCCTGGGCGGGGTCGGTGAGGAACCCTTCCTCGCCGTCGCTGCGGTGGAGCCGTGCGTCAGCACTGACATCGATCAGAACGGAGCCGTGCGTCGTGGTTACACGGCGCAGGATCTTGCGACTGCGGTGCAGGTATCCGGTCTGTCCAACTTGCGCCTGACCATCGACACCGCCTCTCCCGCGGGCGCGATCGTCAATGGCACGGGGACGTACAACGGAGTCAGCTGGACTGGTTCGGTCCTGCTAGTCGCTCATGGTGGCGTGCTCGACATCATTGCCGTCGGGGCCACAGTCTTCGGAGTGAACGTGCCCGCTCAGCAGATCGTGGCGCAGATCGGCTCGGCGATCGGCCAGGACCCGACGAGCCTCAATCCAGGCTTCGTGGTCGACCGGCTGTTTGCCTGCAACAGCGTTGTGATGATCGACGGCCGCCACGGCGGTTAGCGCGCCTTATTCGCTAGTGAAATCCGAATACGCGCTGGACAAAGCGCATGGCGAGCGTCAAGCCCGAACCCTCTAGGAGCCACGCCACCTCGGCCGCTCCCACCACCAGGACCATGACCGCGCTCAGCCCGATGCTTCCTCGATGCATCACGGGCTGAAGCCAGTGCCCGCCATCGGGACGGCCGGCGGGTGAGGTGAGCGCGGACTCAAGGTGGTCGAGAAGCTCGCCGGCAGTGGCCGGC
>JBGPYE010000019.1:0-11256 GCA_041493095.1 Candidatus Dormibacteraceae bacterium | reverse complement strand
CCCACGCAGGGGGCAACTGCTCCGTCACCGGTGGCTATGTCTACCGAGGCTCGAGAATCCCGTCACTTCAGGGATTCTATTTCTACGGCGACTACTGCTCTGGGAGGCTCTGGTCGCTGGTGCAGCTCGGCGGCCAATGGCATGCCTCGTTGATCCTGGATACGGGTTTTCTCATTTCGTCATTCGGCGAGGACCAGACCGGCGAACTCTACATCGTGGACCTGAGAGGCTCGGTGTACCGCTTCGACCCGAAGTAGTTTCACCACTTGTTGCGGTGGACCATGTCGTCGAACTTGCGCCGTCGCTCTTTGAACTTCGACGGATCGAAGGGCTCATCGGCCGCCGGATGACCGAGCCCGATCACACCGAGAAGCTTGTGGCCGTCCGGTACGCCTAGCTCGCGCAGCTCGGGCGCGTCCATTCCTTCGGTCAATCCGAAGTAGACTGCGCCGACGCCGAGGTCGGTCGCGGTAAGCAGGATCAGCATGATCGCCATCGCAGTGTCGACATCCCAAAATGGAACCGGCCAGCGCGCCTCATCCATCAGGCCGAAGGCGATCTTGTCCGGGCGCGAGTACCGCTCCAGGTAGGCCGCCGTGTTGGTGAGCGGCAGGACGATTACGGTCGGTGCCGTGGCCGCGAAGTCGGGAGGGTTTGGAAATGAGGGGTCGTCGGTGAGCTCGCAGAAGCGCAACACTGTCTCCGGCCGATCCAGGACGACGAAATCAAAGCCCTGGCTGAAGCCTGCAGATGGAGCGTGGCGGGCGCTCTCCACGATGCGGTCCACCAGCTGCGGCTCCAGCGGGCGCTGGTCGAACGTCCGCACCATACGCCGCCTTCGCAGAAGCTCCTCGAACGCGGACACAGTGGGTCGAGGATAGCGCCGCCCGGCACTGGGTTGGGCTCGGTTAAACTCCGTTCAGCATGGGCCTGGCCCAGATCAAGATGCCGCAGCTCGGTGAATCGGTCACCGAGGGCACTGTCGACAAATGGCTCAAGCACGAAGGCGACATGGTCAAGCGCGACGAGCCGCTGGTCGAGATCGTGACTGACAAGGTCAACGCCGAGATCCCCTCTCCCTTCGAAGGCAAGTTGGTCAAGATCGCCGTCACCGAAGGCGAGACGGTAAGTGTTGGAGCGGTCCTCGCCCAGATCGAGGTCAAGGATGCGGCCGGCCCAGCCCCCCAGGCCCCCGCCAAGCCCGCCCGGGAGACCGGAGCGGCGCAAACCGAGGTTTCGTCCGCGCCGGCCGGCGGCCCCGCGCCAGACGTGACTGCGGTCGCAGCCGCGACCGGGAACGGCGGTGGAGAGCGGGCGCGCCTGTCGCCGGCCGTGCGCAAGCTGGCCGCCGAGCACGGGATCGATGCAGGCGTCCTGCGTGGATCGGGCATGGGAGGCCGCGTCACGCGTGACGACGTCCTGGCGGCTGTGGGCGGTGGTCAGGCTGCCGCCGCGGCTCCCGCCGCTACGCCTCAACGCGCTGCGCCGGCGCCGACCCAAGTCGACGGCACGCGCGAGGAGCTCGTGAAGCTCAGCGTCATGAGGCGGTCGATCGCCGAGCATATGGTCCGGAGCCTTGCCACATCGCCCCACGCATGGACGCTGCAGGAGATCGACGTCACCAACCTCGTCCGGTATCGCGAAGCCGAGAAGGAAAACTTCAAGAAGCGGCACGGCGTGGCGCTGACCTACCTGCCGTTCGTAGTGCAGATCCTGTGCGAGGTGCTCAAGCAGTACCCGTGGCTCAACTCGACATGGGCGACCGATGGCGTCATCCTCAAGCGCTACATCAACCTCGGCATCGCGGTCTCGATCCCCGACGGCCTCATCGTGCCAGTGCTGAAAGACGCCGACCAGCGAGGGTTCACCGACCTCGTGAGCACGCTGAACGACCTGATCGAACGCGCCCGCAACAAGCAGCTCAAGCCGGAGGACGTGCAGGCCGGCACATTCACGCTCAACAACACGGGCGCAACGGGGTCAGTCGCGAGCCAGCCGATCATCAACCAGCCGCAGGCGGCGATCCTCACCACCGAGTCGATCGTCAAGCGGCCGGTTGTGATCAACGATGCGATCGCCGTCCGCCAAATGATGAACATGTGTCTGAGCTTCGACCACCGCATCATCGACGGGATGATGGCCGGTCAGTTCCTCGGGACCATGAAGAAGCGACTCGAAGGGTGGACGCCCGGTAGCATCCGCCTGTGAGCAGCGCGGAGCCCCTGACACCATCGCCCATTCCAGCGTGGATCCGTGTGCGAGTCACCGAGGGCGAGAATTTCAAAGACCTCAAGCAGATGGTTCGCGCCGGCCGGCTGCACACGGTGTGCGAGGAGGCTCGCTGCCCGAACATCTTCGACTGCTGGAACCGCAGGACCGCCACGTTCATGATCCTGGGCGACGTCTGCACCCGCGCCTGCCGGTTCTGCGCAGTTACGTCGGGCCGGCCAACTGAGCTCGACCTTGGTGAACCGCTTCGTGTCGCGGAGTCGGTCGCCGAGCTAGGACTCAAGCATGCGGTCATCACCTCAGTCGACCGCGACGACCTGAGGGACGGCGGGGCGGGCATCTTCGCGCGGACCATTCGAGCGATCCGACACCGCAGCCCGGGGACGACGATCGAAGTCCTGACGCCAGACTTCCAGGGCGACCTGGAGGCGGTGAGCACTGTTGTCGACGCCGGCCCCGACATCTTCAATCACAACACCGAGACGGTGCCGCGGCTTTATTCGCGCATCCGGCCCAAGGCTGTTTATGCGAACAGCCTTGCACTGCTGCGCCACGTGAAATCAGCAGCGCCCCACATGGTGACGAAATCCGGCTTGATGGTCGGACTCGGTGAAACCGAAGATGAGCTCCTCGACGTTTTTCGCAACATGCGCGCGCACAACATCGACGTGCTCACCGTCGGCCAGTACCTGCGGCCGTCGAAGCAGCATGCGGAGGTGGTCCGTTACTACAGGCCCGAAGAGTTCGCGCGCTTGAAGGAACAGGCGCTCGCGCTGGGATTCGGGCACGTCGAATCCGGCCCCCTGGTCCGCTCCTCATACCATGCAGATGAACAAGTCCCCGCGCGTAAGAGCCTGCTGGCTGGGTAGGACTCCCTACCGGGAGGCCTGGGACCTTCAGGCGGAGCTCGTCTCCGCCCTGCGCGAGGGCGACGCGCCCGACACGCTGCTCCTGGTGGAACACCCGCACGTCTTCACGATGGGCAAAGCTGCGAGTCCGGAGCACCTGCTGTGGGATGAGGCTGAGCGAGCGCGCCGCGAGGTGGACGTCATCTGGTCGGACCGCGGCGGCGAAGCGACCTACCACGGTCCGGGCCAGCTTGTGGGTTACCCGATCCTGAACCTGGTGCACTTCGCGCTCACGATTCCTCAATACCTGCAGAAGCTCGAGCAGTCGGTGATCGATTACCTGCGCGAGTTGGGCATCGATTCGCAGCCAGGCGAGCCGGGCCTCACCGGCGTCTGGTCAGGGAGCGAGAAGCTCGCGGCCATTGGCATCAAGCTGAACCGGTCGATTGTGAGTCACGGCTTCGCCCTCAACCTGACGACCGACCTCGCCTACTTTGACGGCATCGTCCCGTGCGGACACGCCGAAAAGCGCCCGACCTCGGTCGAGGCGATCACAAAAAAGAAGGTCGAGGCGGAAGTGGCGGCGCGCGCGTATGCGGAGCATTTCGCGGGTGTGTTCAATGCATCCGTCGTGTGGGATTCCGCCGTCAAGGTCCTGCCGGCGCCGGCTCGCTGACAGCGGGAAGGCGCTGCCTATGCTGGCGCTAGCCCCGCTGCTCGCAGACAGAGTCCCCGACTGGATTCCCGATCTGCTGCGCGAACCAACCTGGCTGCGTCCGTTAACGCAGGCGGTTCGGGTGTTCCTGACGGAGCACCAGACCGGGGGGTTGTTCTTCGTCATCTTCTTGGAGGAGCTCGGCGTACCGCTACCGGCCCCCGGCGACGTCGCCATCGCCTACGGCGGCTACCTGACCACGACCGGAGCGATCCCGTATCCGATGGCCTACCTCGCGGTGGTCGGCGGTGCGGTCCTGGGCAGCGCCTGCAACCTCACCATTACCCGCCGCTAAGGCCGGCCGTTCATTCAGCGATTCGTCCGCTATATCGGTATTACCGACGAGAGGCTCCTCCGGGCTGAAGGAATCTTCAGGCGGTGTGGACCCTGGGCGATCATCATCGGCCGCCACATTCCGGGTATGCGGATTGTGCTTTCAGCTTTAAGCGGAATACTTGGTATCCCTTACAGGGTTTTCATACTGTGCGTTCTCATGTCTGCCTCGATCTGGGCGGCCATCTTCCTCGAATTGGGGCGGCGGCTGGGACCTCGAGTTCGAGACCTTTTTCAGCTTTTTCCGGCGCATCTGGTCCCGTGGATCGTGCTGGGTTTGATCTTGCTCGCGATCGGGTATCTGGCATATGAACATGGCATCAAACCGAAAGACCATCGAAAGCCCGTCCAAGAGCCCCACTGAGCTGGTGCGCCTGGACATGGTGTCGATGGACGAAGACGACGAGATCCTCCCCGACTTCGAGGCCGAGGTGGACGGGCGCCGAGTCTGGGTGACCGCCGTCCTCGAGCGGACGGCCGTGGTCGAACCTGCCCCGGGCGAGCCCAAGGTGCTGGTCAACCGGCGCCGGCTGATGGTCAACCCTGACCACCTGCGCGTCAGGCACCTGGCGAGCAAGGAAGCGGCGCGTCGCGGACGCGAAGCGGCCCGCCAGCTTCGGATGCAGGAACACAGCTCAGCGGCTTAAACGCCCCGTTAGGGTGGTCTGCGCAGCGTCGCGGCTACCTCTCATGGGCCCTCGATGAGGTCTGGTAAACTCGGGTGCTGCCGAACATGCTTCGGCAGTTTTTTATTTCCGCGGCACAAAAAGGCCGCCTAACCCGAGGGAAGCCACCTTATGAGCAAGATCGTTGATCTCGTTTCTCTGGCCAGCATCGTCCCACCCTTAAATCACGAGATCAGCGGCGGGTTCAGCGCGATGGTCGACGGCAAGCAGGTCCGCGTGCGCGCCGTGCTCGAGCGGACTGTTGTGATCGAGCACCAGGAGGGTGGCGAGCGCAGCGTCGTGCGCAAGGACAACTGCATGGTCAAGCCCTCAGCGGTCGAGTTCGTGCCGGGGAACCCCAACAACGGCGTCGGCCCACGCCAGTGGCGCCGGCTGCCGGGCAAGCCCCCCGCGACCCCCAGGGTCGGCCCCTAAGCCCCCAAGGCCCCTCGCCACAACCGGGCGCTCGTCTGGCGGGCCCTCCCTCCTCAGAGCCGGCCCTCCCCCACCGGCGCTCCTGGGCTCACCTTAGAGCTCGAAAAAACCGACCGCAACGCAGCCTGTTAAGGCCGCAGCATCAGTCGAGTTGGCGCAGAGCTACCAGCGTCAGGAAGGCCGGGAACGACTCGTCCAGCGCAACTTCCTCGAAGACCGCACGCGCATCGTCAAAGCGGCTCTTGTTCCATCCATCCTCGCCCAGGCGCTGCTTGATCTGCGACATTTCGTCGTCGGCGATCTCCCGCACCAGGTCCGCGTTCACGGTCGGGCCCTCGGTGAGCCGCGACGAATGCCTGATCCACTGCCACACCTGCGATCGCGAGATCTCGGCCGTGGCCACATCCTCCATCAGGTTGTTGATCGCGGCGGCGCCGACACCCCTCAACCACGACTCGATGTACTGAATCCCGACGCTCACGTTCATCCGCAGCCCGTTCTCGGTGATGCTCCCGCCCGGCACGCGCACGTCGATGAGCTGCGCCGCCGTGACTGAAACGTCAGGCCGCTGGCGATCCAGCTGGTTCGGCCGATCGCCCAGCACCTTATCGAAGGCCTCGGTCGCGGTCGGCACGAGGTCCGGGTGCGCGACCCAAGTCCCATCGAAACCGTCGCCCGCCTCGCGATCCTTGTCTTCTTTCACCTTAGCCAGCGCGACGCGGTTGACCTCTGGGTCACGACGCGATGGGATAAACGCGGCCATGCCACCCATCGCGTGCGCGCCGCGCCGATGACAGATCTTCACGAGAAGCTGCGTGTAAGCCCGCATGAAAGGCACCGTCATCGTCACCTGCGCGCGGTCGGGCAGTACGAAGTCCGGCCTGTTCCGGAACTTCTTGATGATGCTGAAGATGTAGTCCCACCGCCCGGCGTTGAGACCGCTCGAGTGGTCGCGCAGCTCGTAGAGGATCTCCTCCATCTCGAAGGCGGCGAGGATCGTCTCGATCAAAACGGTCGCCCGGATGGTGCCGCGCGCAACACCGAGGTCGTCCTGCGCGAAGTTGAAAACGTCGTTCCAAAGACGCGCCTCGAGATGACTCTCCAGCTTGGGTAGGTAGAAATATGGCCCGCTGCCCTTGCGACCAAGGCGCTCGGCGTTGTGGAAGAAGTACAGGCCGAAGTCGAAAAGACTGCCCGAGATCGGCTTCCCCCCCACCTCGACATGCCGCTCCTCCAGGTGCCAGCCGCGCGGTCTGACGAGGAGCGTGGCGACTTTGTCGTTGAGTCGGTACTCCTTTCCTTCCGGGCTCGTGAAGTCGATCCGACGCTCGATGGCGTCGATCAGGTTCACCTGGCCTTCGACGAGGTTCGCCCACGTCGGTGAGTTGGCGTCCTCGAAATCAGCCATGAAAACCCTCGCGCCTGAGTTCAGCGCGTTGATCAGCATCTTGCGATCCGTGGGACCGGTGATCTCGACCCGCCGATCCTCCAGGTCCTTCGGCGCCCGGGCGACCGTCCATTCCGCATCGCGAACCGATTTCGTGTCAGCCAGGAATTGCGGCGATTCGCCGGAATCGAGTCGAGCCTGGCGCTCATCCCTCTTTCGCAGCAGCTCGAGACGGCGTTCGCCGAACTCCCGCTGGAGACGGCCGATGAACGCCAGGGCCTCAGGGGTCAGTATCTCGGTCGAGCGCCCCTCGTTCGGTCCCTTGAGCGCGACCTGCTCCGTGGTGGCCATCGACCAAATCTACAGGAGGAGTTCAGGTCCCCGTCAGTCGCTCGACAACTGGCGCCAGCGATTCGGCCGCCTCGCCGGGCACGACGATGTACGAGATTCCGTAGCGTTCACGCCTCGCGCCAAGCTCTTCGATGATCTGCTCGACGGTGCCGATCAAGAAATGCGGCATCTCAAGCACGTCTTTTGGTTCTGACCGAAGGCCCGCCGCCATCGCCGCCGCCATAACGTCACGTTCATCCGTCACGTTGGCGACGAATATCGTGACGCTGAGCTCGATCTCCGAAAGCCGATCTCCAGCGGCCTCTTTGATCCAGGCAAGCTTCTCGTCGGTCGCCTCCGCAAGGCCCGTGCGGACGAGGTTGCGGTTGACCTTCCCCTCGCTCAAGTTGTAGTTGATGCTGACGATGTCGGCCTCCCTCGCCGCCAGGCTCAGCATTCGCCGGCCGCCACCCCCGAGCACGATCGGCGGGTGCGGCTTCTGCACCGGCGCCGGCGACGCCTCGAGTCCATCGACCTCGTAGTGCTTTCCGGAAAAGGAGACGATCCCGCCGGCGAAAAAGCTCTTGATGATCGTCAGCGCCTCGGTCATGCGCTCGATCCGGAGGCCAGGCGGATCGAATGGAATCCCTGCCTGCTCGTAATCCGACGCCATCCAGCCCGCCCCCAACCCAAAGTCAAGCCGACCGTCGGACAGGAGATCCAGCGTCGCCGCCTCCTTGGCCAGCACCACAGGGTGGCGGTAGTCGTTGTCGAACACGAGCGAGCCGACGCGAAGTGTCGTGGTCGCGTCCGCCGCCGACATCAGGGCTGCAATCGGGCCGAGCTGGTCGCCGAAGTGATCGGGGAGGCTCAGCGTCGAGTAGCCGAGGGACTCCACCAGGCGCGCCTTATCGCGCCACTCTTTGGCACTGGAACCGCGGTGCTCCTGGACGCCAAACCGAAACGGTCGCGGACTCTTGCCCACGGCCGGTTAGTATGCGACTCTGCTCGCCACTGACAACGTCGGTGCCGTAGCGGTCATCGCTGCGGTCGCGGCCGCGCTGGTCGCCGCAGCACGGCTCCGGCCAGGCAGTTGGACAAAGGTCGCCGCTCGAGCCCTGGCGGCGATTCTGGTGGCGGCCGAGGTCGGCTGGTGGATCTATCTCGCAGTGACCGGCGCCACAGATGCCGAACTCGCTACGGCCCTACCGCTCCAACTCTGCGACGCTGCGATATTCGTTACCGCGCTCGCGCTGCTGCTCAGGGCGCAGCTCCTGGTCGAGGTGACGTATTTCTGGGGCCTGGCCGGCACCATCCAGGCCCTGATCACGCCCGACCTTCCTCAGCACTTCCCGAGCTTTCCCTTCTTTCAGTACTACGTCGCCCACGGTGGAATCGTGACTGCGGCCCTCTTCCTTGTCGTCGGGCTGCATCAATGGCCGCGGCGCGATGCAGTCGTTCGAGTGCTCGCGATCACGATCGTCTACGTGCTGGTTGTCGGTGCAATCGACGCAACCACCGGCGCGAACTACCTGTACCTGCGCAGCAAACCCGCGAGCGGCAGCCTGCTGGACCTCTTGGGCCCATGGCCCTGGTACATCGCCTGGGCGGCCCTGATCGGAATGGCGTGGCTGGTCATCCTCGACGCGCCGTTTCGCTTCCTTCGCCGGAGTGGTGCCGAGGGGCGGACTTGAACCGCCGACACCTTGATTTTCAGTCAAGTGCTCTACCAAGCTGAGCTACCTCGGCACGGCGGATGATTCTATCGGCCGGGAAGATGCGGCGGTTCATGCCATTCTCTGCCGATGATGAAACGCGCCGGCGGCTGGCTCTGGATGGGCGGGGCGATCGCGGCGGTCATCGCCGTCCAGGCCTTGCGGCAATCCGCCCCGCTGGTCTGGTTCGACGGCGTCCTCAACGGGGTCCGCGACCTCGTCCCGGCAGGCATCGCGATCACTGTGATCGGCGCAGCGCTCCTCCTTGGAGCCTTGATCCACGGCATGGTGTTCGACGCGACCCGGATGGAGCCGGCAAAGATCGAATACACGTATTCGAGGCGAGCCCCTATGTCGTGGCAGGCCGGCTGGTTCAAAGGCCGACTGCTGTGGGGCGGCGAGTTCTATGAGGAGTCGGGGTTCTCCGAGCTGAAACAGTCGTGGCGCACCGGAGAGTGGCTGCGCGATCACCGCCTTTTGCGAGCGACGATGGTGATGGTCGGACTGCCGCTTGTCCTGTACGGGGCATTTGGCACTATCGCCCTGGTCAGCGACGAACCGGGCGTGCGATTGTTGCTGCTTCTGACTCTCGCTTACGTGACGGTTCGCCTGGGTTACGCGCTGATCCGAGCCTGACTGGTGGGCGGTGAGAGGGTCGAACTCCCGACCTCCTCGGTGTAAACGAGGCGCTCTGGCCAACTGAGCTAACCGCCCGACCCTGATTCGGAAAAGTCAGTCTACCCAGCGAGCACTGCGAGCGCGGCGTTGAGCTGCGTGTCTTTTGCATAGCCCTGCGTGGGCGACGCGACGTCGTAGGCGTCCGTGGCATTCGGCAACGTCACCGCGACGTCGGGCGTCAAACCTTTGTGGTCGATTGTCTGTCCATTCGGCAGGTACCACCGCTTGACCGTTAGATGGATGTCAGAGCCGTTGGTCAGCTCGAAATCCTGCTGCACCGACCCCTTGCCGAAAGTAACTGTCCCCACCAGCTTCGCGCGGCGATGGACCTGCAGCGACCCCGCCACGATCTCGGACGCCGACGCGCTGTTGGCGTCCACCAGCACCGCCAGCGGCAGGGTCGGCGCCGCATGCTGCCCCGAGACCTCGTGGCGCTCAACGTGGCCGTTGCGGTCGCGAAGCTCGAACGTCTCACCGCTCGCCACGAACTGGCTGATCACGTCATCGGCGGCCGAGATGAAACCGCCCGGGTCTCCACGAAGGTCGAGCACGATTCCCACCGCACCAGGCAACCCGTTTGACAGCGCCGAAGCGAACTCGGTCGACGTATCCGTCCCGAACTGATATATCCGCACGTACAGCACGTGATTGGCGATGACGGCCGAGCGAACAGTCGGCACGTGAATCTCCGCGCGCGTAAGCGTCTTCGTCAACAACTGACCCCCACGTGAGATCTCCAATGTCACCTTGGTCCCGTCTGGGCCCTGGATCAACGTGGTGGCCTGGTCGGAGGTGACGCCCTTCATGTCCTTGTCCCCCACCTTCACGATCTGGTCGCCCGCCAGCAACCCCGCGGCCGCGGCCGGTGAGCCCGGCACGGTCCCCGTGATCACTGGATAGCTGGCCGAGAAGCTCAAGTAGATCCCGATGCCCGAGTAGCGGCCCTGGTAGCTCTGCTGCAGTCGCTTGTATGCCTCCGGGTCGAGATAGGCGGAGAACGGGTCGCCCAGCGCGGAGATCAGGCCCTGCACTGTCCCGTGCGAAAGCTTCTTGGTGTCGACATTGCCGTCGACGTAGTCCGCCTGCACGAGTCGGATCGCCTGCTGCAGCTCCGTGAGGTCGACGCTGTTGACCGACCTGTGCCCGAAGTACGGAAGGTATTCGGGATACGCCTGGTCGGTGTAAATTCCCGCGACGAAAACAACGAACAGGACAAGGAAGATGGCGCCACCCCGAAGGGCGGCGCGGCGATTCATTTCAGCAGACTAGCGAAATCGCTGGATCAGCAGCCCAGCCAGATGCAGGGATCCCGCCATAGGTTGTTCGTGCGAATCTCGAAATGCAGGTGCGGTCCGGTCGAGTTGCCAGTGGAACCTTCGTATCCGATCAAATCGCCTCGAGCGATGATCGCTCCGTTCCCCATGCTGGTGTTGAACCTCGAAAGGTGCCCGTACAGCGTGGAGTAGCCGTTGCCGTGGATCATCACGATGTAGTTCCCATAGCCGTAAGACCCGGGGTAGAAGTACACGACGCCCGTGTCAGCGGCGACGATCGGCGTCCCGTACGCCCCGGCGATGTCGATGCCGGTGTGGATGCGATGCGGATACGGGCAGCTCGGCTCGTACTGCTCGAACCAGTAGCTGTTGCAGCCGAAACCCTGGCTGATGCACCCATGGCCGCACTGCGGCTCAGGCCATTCGAACTGGCCGGTGCCGCCGCCTGCCGCCTTCGCTGCCGCCTGATACTGCTGCTGCAGCTGTGCGACCTGCGCATCGATCGCGGCGCGCTGCGCTTGGACGGCGGCGTACTGCGCGGACAGCTGCACCTCGAGCTGCTTCGCGTAAGCCAGCGCCGCATCCTGAGCCTTCAAACTTTTCTGCAGCTCTGCCTCGGCGGCCTGCTGCTGCTGCAGCAGCGCGGT
>JBGPYE010000076.1:0-6935 GCA_041493095.1 Candidatus Dormibacteraceae bacterium | reverse complement strand
GACCAACTCCGCCTCCGCGCTCGGCCAGGCGCTGGCCGGTGACAGCCCCCTGTTCGTGATCGGCGGCCGAGCGCCGGAAGCGCGGTGGGGCATGGGCTCGCTGCAGGAGATGGACCACGTCGAGGTGGTGCGCAGCCTGACCAAGAAGGCGGTGACGCTGACTTCCGCAGAAGAGGCCTACAGCCTTTCGGCCGAGTGCATGCGCACGGCGCTCAGCCGGCGCACAGGCCCGACGTTTATGGACATTCCGCTCGACACCTTCATGTTCGGGGCGGCCGACGTGCCCGAAGCCACCGAGCACCTGACCGCTGACCTCGGGCCGCCACCGGACCCGGACCTGGTCCAGAAGGCCGCTCGATTGATCCGCGAGGCGGAACGCCCCGCGGTCATCGCCGGCGGCAGCGTGTGGTGGGCCCACGCCGAGGCCGAGCTGGAGAACCTCGTCCAGTCGGCGCATCTCCCCCTGTCGGTCAACGGCATGGCGCGGGGGATGCTGCCGCGCGGCCATCCGCTGTTCTTCCCTCGAGCGCGCGGACCGGCGCTGGGTGAGGCCGACCTCATCCTCGTGATTGGGGTTCCGCTTGACTTCCGGCTCAACTGGGGCCAACCGCCCGTCTTTCCGGACGATGTGAAGCTCGTCTTCGTCGACGTCGACAGCCACCGCAAGCACCGAGCTCCCGACGTCGCGCTGTACGGGGACCTGAAGGCGGCACTGGCGGCGCTGGGCGAGGCGGTCCGCGGAACGCCCGCACGCGACTCCTGGCTGGAAAAGCTTCGCGTCGCCGACGCCTCGTCCCGCAAGCGCGACGAGGCGATGACGGATTCCGACTCGTCGCCGGTGCATCCCGCGCGGCTGATCGCCGAAGTCGACCGCTACTGCGACCAGGACGCGATCCTGGTCGGGGACGGCGGCGACTTCATCTCGTTTGCGGGGCGGTTGATCGAGCGTCCGAAGCCCGGACTGTGGATCGATCCCGGTCCGTTCGGGTGCCTGGGATCCGGCCCGGGCTACGCGATGGCCGCCAAGCTCGCGCGTCCCGATCGCCAGGTCGTGCTGCTGTCGGGTGACGGCGCCTTTGGCTTCTCGGCGATGGAGTTCGACACCATGGTGCGGCACCGCATCCCGGTGGTCTGCGTGATCGGCAACAACGGGATCTGGGCACTGGAAAAGCACCCGATGCTGAGCCTGCTGGGCGTCAGCATCGCCGCCGACCTCGGACCCCGGACCCGCTACGACAAGGTGGTCGAGGCGCTGGGAGGGCACGGCGAGCTGGTGGACCGCGCGGACCAGATTCGGCCCGCCCTGGAGCGGGCGTTCGCCTCCGGCCTGCCCGCCTGCATCAACGTCATTTGTGATCCTGGGGCCGAATATCCGCGATCATCTGTATTGATGTGAGCGCCACCCAGCTCAAGCCCGTCATCGAAGCCGACGAATGGCGCACCGCGCAGTCGCAGTTCGACGAAGCAGCAGAGATCATCAAGCTCGAACCGTGGCTGCGCGAGGTCCTTCGCGAGGTGCAGCGCGAGTTCACCTGCCACTTCCCCGTGAAGATGGACACCGGCCATCTGCGCATGTTCACCGGCTACCGGGTCCAGCACAACATCAATCGCGGGCCTGCCAAGGGCGGCATCCGCTATCACCCGGACGTCTCGCTGAACGAGGTCAAGGCGCTCGCGATGTGGATGACGTGGAAATGCGCCGTGGTCAACATCCCGTTCGGCGGCGCGAAGGGCGGCATCATCGTCAATCCAAAAGAGCTCTCGCTGAACGAGCTCGAGCACATGACGCGCCGGTTCGCGACCGAGATCTCGATCCTCATCGGCGCCGACCGCGACATCCCGGCCCCCGACGTCAACACCGACGGCCAGACGATGGCGTGGATCATGGACACGCTCTCGATGCATCTTGGCTACTCGGTCCCGGCTTCGGTGACGGGCAAGCCCATCGAGGTCGGCGGATCGCTCGGTCGCATCGAGGCCACCGGACGCGGTGTGACGATCTGCGCGATGGCCGCCCTCGAGCACCTGGGCCGGCTTCCGCATCAGACGAAGGTCGCGGTGCAGGGCTTCGGCAACGTGGGCAGCATCAGCGCGAAGCTGATTGAAGAGTCGGGCTGCACGGTCGTCGCGGTGTCGGAAGACTACGGCGGCATCTACAACCCGCTGGGCCTTTCGATCAAGCGCGTGCTCGAGTATCGCGCTCGCGAGAAGACCTTGAACGGATTCCCAGGCGCGCAGGAGATCGGCAACCAGGACTTGCTGACAGTCGACTGCGACATGCTCGTGCCCGCCGCGATCGGCAACCAGCTCACGTCACGCAACGCGCGCGACGTCAAGGCGACGCTGATCGTCGAGGGAGCGAACGGGCCGACGACTCCCGAGGCGGATGCAATCTTTCGCGAGCGCGGCATCTTCGTCGTGCCCGACATCCTCGCCAACGCCGGTGGCGTCACCGTCTCCTATTTCGAATGGGTGCAGGACCTGCAGTCGTTCTTCTGGTCGGAGCACGAAGTCAACCAGAAGTTGAAAGCAATCCTGTCGCGAGCATTCTCCGAAGTGCTCAAGACCAAGCTCGAGAAAAAGCTGGACATGCGTATGGCCGCGTACTGCCGGGCGGTGTCACGCGTCGCGGGCGCGACGCGGGAACGAGGGCTCTACCCCTAGATCTCTCTGGTTCGGAAGCTCAAAATGCTCAGCCCAAGCATCAGCGCGAACCACACCACTACCCAGGCCAGGAAAAGGATCGACGGTGGGTCGGCGGCGAAAAACGGGTTGGCGCGAGCTGCTGCGCCCGCGGCGCGCATCGTGGCCAGGAAAGCATCCGGTTCCAGCGCGTAAATCGCGCCTCGCCACAGCCCGTCGGTGGGCAGAATTGTGTGCGTGATTACTCCGACCTCGGCAACCGCATCGTTCTGCAGGCCGGTGCCGATGTCTCCGACCACACCTCCGATCCAACCCATGAGCCAGGCCACCAGCGCGATCACGCCACCGGTGATGCCGGAGAGTCGCGTCGAAAGGAGCAGGCCGAGTGATAGCAAGGCGAGACCTTCCAGTCCGACATAGAACATGAGCTGGATGGGATGGGGCGGCACGTAACCAGTCGCCCAGTCGACGGCGGCGAGCTCGAGGAATGCCGAGCCGGCGGCGTAGATCGCGATCAGCACCGCGAGTCCCAGCCACTTCCCGATCACGATCTCGCTGCGCCGCACCGGGCGGGCCAGGATCGAAAGCAGGAGGCCGCTCTCGACCTCGCTCGAGATGAGAGGTCCGGCGACGACCGCGGCGCTGAGGGCAAGCACGCCGCTGTACATAAAGGTGACGACGATCAGCAGCTGCGAGGTGATCAGCGCCACCTGCTCAGGTGGCAGGACCGTGCCCTCGCCATTGGTCACCGTCGTGATCTTCTGGAAACCCCATGCGGAGAAGCCGACGACGATCAGCGTGAGGATGATCAGCGCGAGAATCAGCCGCCGGCGCGATGTCTCCTGCACGGTGAGGCGCGCGATGACCAGGATCGGAGGCATTACTTCTCCTCCTCCTCCAGCAACTGGAGGAAGCGGTCTTCCAGCGTTTGATGGCGCGGCGCGACCTCATACACGCGGCCGCCCAGGGCGACTATCTCCCCGACCAGGTCGGGCACGCGCTCAGGCTTCAACTTGGTGAAGGTCAGCTGGTCACCCTCGTCGTCGACGTCCCCGAAGCTCGAGAGCCTGGCGACGTCGCCGGCGCTTAGGCCGCTGACCCTCACCTTGACCGCAGTCCCGCTGAGCAGCTCGTCCATGGTCCCCGACGCGATCACCCGGCCGTGATCGACCACCGCCACGCGGTCGCACATCTGCTCCACCTCGCTCAGCAGGTGAGAGTTGAGAAAGACCGCAGTGCCCCGCGAGGCGAGGCCGCGAATGATCTCGCGCACGTCGTGGCGACCGACCGGGTCGAGGGCGGACGTTGGTTCATCGAGAAACACGAGCTCGGGTTCGCCGACCAGCGCCGCCGCAAGGCCGAGCCGCTGCTGCATGCCTTTTGAAAACGTGCTGACGCGATCTTTGGCGCGATCGGACAGTCCAACAGTCTCCAGCGCAGAAGTGATCTCGTCGTTCCAGCTCGATCGCGGCAGCGGCGCCAGCTCGCAGTGGAGGGCGAGAACCTCGCGCGCCGAAAGCCATCCCTGGTAGCGAAAGAGCTCAGGGAGGTAGCCGATCCTGCGGCGGGTCTGCAGGTCTCCGATGGGGCGGCCGAGCAGCCACGCCTCGCCGCCAGACGGCTTGAGCAGGCCGAGCAAGAGCTTTACCGAGGTGGTCTTGCCGGCGCCGTTGGGTCCGAGGAACCCGAACACCTCGCCGCGGGGCACCGTCATCGAGAGCCCGGCCAGGGCGACGGTCTTGCCGAACTTCTTCGAGAGGTTGACCGTCTGGATCGCGAGATTAGTCGAAGCGGCCGCCCCTTGCGGAGCGGCCGGCTTCGTTTCTTCTTTTACGTCTGCCACGCGTGCAGGCTATAACGCCCGCTCAGGTCAGATGGTTAGCGATCTCGATTGCGTCCGACTGCTTGATCGTGCCGATGACTCCGTAGATGACGCCGTTCTTGATCCAGATCACTCCAGAACCGACCCCGGTGTTGTCGCCGAGGGCGACTGCGTCGACGCCCTGCACCTGCACGCGAGTCGCGGTGCCGAACTCGATGGGCACCGGAACCGGAAGGGTTGTGCTCGGATCGCCGATCGCCTTGATCGCCGCCGCGAGCTGCGGCGAGATGCCAGGCACCGTCAGGATGTAGTCCTCCAGCTGCCTCACGCTGACCTGGGTGGACGTGGCCACCGGCGCGCTGGATTCCGCCACGATGAGTTGGGGAAGGTTGGCCTGCGTCAGGTCCGACCCCGAGCTGGGCTTGTTGAGGTTGCCGTAGATCGCGGCCACCGCCGGTCCAACCGTCACGGTCAGCTGAGCGCCGTCCATTCCCGCCGGCAGGGCGGGCAGGGGCTTACCGGCCTGGGCCGCAGCGGCGGCAGCCTTGTCCTTGCTGAAGGTGAAGACCGCGGTCGCTTTCGGCATCGCTGCGTATGTCACAGTCGACGACACTCCGGTCGGCAGAGTCGCCACGCTAGGCGGCTTGAGGCCCGAGATCGACTGCGCCTCGGACGCGCTCGCCGCGATCTGGAGGTTCGGCCGCGTGGTCCAGGTCAGGTCGCCATACGCGCCCAGCTGGGACAGTGACTCGAGGTCCGCGACCGTCACCGGGACGGGCGTGATTGTCTTGGGCGAAAAGATGTTGTCGCCGGACGCGAGCGCGGTCGCCAGCAGCGCGACTGCTGCCAGCGTTGTCGCGAAAGCGAGCACGAGCGGGCGGCGACCCGGCTGCAGCACGGGCAAACGGAACCCGAACCTCGGCTGCGCCGCGGGCGCGGAGCGCACCCGATCGAAAGCCGACGCGACGTCGACCTTTACGTCTGGCGTCGCCAGCAGGCTCGTGATCAGCGATGCATCGCCGGCCACGGTCTTGTAGCGCGCCTGGCATTCCGGGCAGCTCTCGTAGTGGCGCGCATCGGCGCTTTGAGCCTCCGGATCGTCAAACCTCAGGCGCAACGCGCCATCAGATAAATGAGCCACGTCTGACCTCCTTGCGCAGCGTTATTTCCGCGCGCCTTAACAGTGTTCCGACCTGACCTGTACCGACTCCTAGCGCCTGGGCCACCTCGGCGTAGCTAAGACCGCTGGCGCGAAGCACGAGTACTGCGGCGGGTTTGGGCGCCATCCGGGCGAGTGCCTGGCGCACCTGGCGACGGTCTTCGTTGATCTCGACCTGCTTTTGCGGATCGATCGACTGGGTACTGTCTTCGGCGGCTTGAGCCACCTCGCGCCGCTGCCGGCGCCGGGACCCGCGCAGCCGGTTCAACGCGGCGTGCGCAGCCGCCCGATGCAGCCACGCGCGGGCGTACTGGGCGCTGGCGGAGTGCAGGCGGTGGAAGTCGATGAAGACCTCTTGCGCCACGTCCTCGGCCTCGTGCGGATCGGCCAGCACCCGGTTCGCGATCCCGGCCACCCGCGCGTATTCCGCCGTGAAAAGAGCTTCGAACGCCTCGTCGTCAGGACGGACGGTCGCCACTCGCCTCACCCCAAGGTTTGCGCCCACTGATAGACAAGCACCGCGGGCGGCTCGTTTGTGACACCAGGTGCCTAGCCGGCGAGGGATCTCCTGCGCCGGGCGCTGCGCGAAAGCTCGTCCTCGAGGATCGCGAAATCGTTTCGAGGCAGCGCGTGGATGTGGCCCTGGAAGGCGAGCGTCCAATGCTCGGGCGGCCACTTGCGAACGTAATCGAGCCTGTATGCCAGGTCTTTGGCCGGCACCCAGTCGGGGTCTTCGAGCACAACGTCCTGCCGGATGTGGACGCGCCACGGGTAATCCTCATCCCGCCGCGCCGATCGCCAGATCGGTGTGTGGTCCTCGTACATCGGCGAGGCCACCGTGACGCTTGCCGCAAAAGCCATCCGGCCGGTCACGTAATAGAGCATTCGATCGCCGACGCGCATCGTCTCGACCCGCCTCCGATGCCGGCTCTTGAGGCCCTGGATCGTGAACCCGTGCTCCCGCGTCTTGCGGAAGTTGTCGGGCGAGCTGACGATCATCCAGTACTGGGAGGCGCGCCCCTCCGACCGTCCTGACTTCCGCTTGCGCCTCGAGCGACCCGACTTCGCCGGACGCTCCGCGGGTGCGGGGTCGTTCTCGACCGGTGCGGCGCCGCTCTCGATTTCCTCAGACACGATTGAAATTCTCTTCCTCGGGCAGCAGCACGGTCAGGTTGCGGATCTGTGCAATGTGCGCGATCTCATGCCGCGCCACCATCCGGCACACCTCGAGCAGGGTGGTCTCGGCGCCGCGTGGATCGCTGAGCTTGCGGTCCCACTCGTTCTTGCCCCAGCCATGAAGGAGGTCGACCG
>JBGPYE010000038.1:0-9044 GCA_041493095.1 Candidatus Dormibacteraceae bacterium | reverse complement strand
TCCGCGCTGGATGTCACGATCCGGGCGGAGGTCCGGCGCGAGCTCGCGCGACAGCTTGCATCGTTTGGCGGCGTTCGGATTTTGGTCACACATGACCCGCTGGAGGCGATCGCGCTGGCCGACCGGCTCGTGGTGCTGGAAAACGGTCGCGTCGTGCAGAGTGGTACTCCAGAAGAGGTCACGTCTAGGCCGCGGTCGCGCTTTGTCGCCGACCTGGCCGGCGTCAACCTCTTGCGCGGCAAGGGTCGGGGCGACCATGTCGAGCTGACGGTCGGGGCATCGGTTGCTGCGCCCGACGCAGGCGATGGCGATGTTTTCGCCGTCATCCATCCCCGGGCAGTAGCCCTTTACCTATCGCGGCCGGACGGCACGCCGCGAAACGTGTGGCACGGCAAGATCGAAGACATCGACCTACACGGAGACCGCGTTCGAGTCCGGGTCAGCGGCCCGGTGCCCCTTGTGGCGGAGGTGACGCCCTCGGCCGTGCGCGACCTTCACCTGAGTGCAGGGGCTCCTGTCTGGGTTGCCGTCAAGGCCACCGAGATCTCTGTGTACCCGGCCTAAGTCGGCGATAGGATCAGCGACGGTGGCGAGGCTGATCTCCATGTCAAGCATCGATGCCGCCTGGTTGGGCATGGAAGACCCGACCAACCTGATGATGGTCACCGGCGTACTGGCCCTCGAAGGCAAGGTCGATCTCAAGCGACTGCGGACCATCCTTGATCGCCGCCTTGCGCCTTTTTCCCGGTTCCATCAGAAGGTGGTGCGGCCTCGCACAAGAGGCAGCCTCCCGCATTGGGTCGACGACCCTCAGTTCGAAGTCGCGAACCACGTGACGCACGTCGCGCTGCCGGCCCCAGGCGGAGACAAGGCCCTTCGCGACATGGTCAGCGGACTGATGAGCGACCCGCTCGACTTCACCAAACCCCTGTGGCACATGCACGTCATCGACAGTTATGAGAGCGGGTCGGTCGTGCTCGCGCGGATCCACCACTGCCTGGCCGACGGCATCGCGCTGGTGAAGGTGATGCTTTCCCTCACTGACGAATCGCCCAGGGCTGGGCTGCCGCGCTCGCCTGCCAAAGAGCTCCCAGCCGGTTTTCGGTTTCCTCTCGAGTGGCTGCCATCGGCTGTGGCGAGTGGCATGAGCGCCGGGCAGGATCTGCTGACCAATCCGGACAGGCTTCGCGAGCTGGCACGGATCGGGGCCCACGGGGCCTATCGTCTTGGTCGCCTCGTCGTGCTTCCTCCCGACCCGGAGACCATATTCAAAGGAGAGCTCGGGCGGCGCAAGCGCGCCGCATGGTCTCAGCCGATTCCCCTCGACGATTTCAAAGCGATCGGGAAGGCTTTCGACGCCACTGTCAACGACGTTCTGGTCGCGACCGCCACCGGCGCGCTGCGCCGCTACCTGGAAAGGCGAGGCGAGCCGACCGGCGGGATCGCGATCCGCGCTTCGGTGCCGGTCAACCTTCGGCCCAAAGCCGATATGCACCAGCTTGGCAACGCGTTCGGGCTGGTCTTCCTCACCCTCCCGATCGGCATCGTGGACCCTGTGCGCAGGATTCGCGCCGTCAAGAAGGAGATGGACGGGCTGAAAGGCTCCCCGGAGGCGCTCGTCGCTTTTGGCGTCCTCAGCGTGATGGGTTTTGCGCCGGTCGAGGTCGAACATCTTGGGCTGCGGTTCTTCGGCAGCAAGGCGACGGCCGTCCTGACTAACGTGCCCGGGCCGCGCCAGCCCCTCTACCTCGCAAGCCGCAAGCTGAAGAAGATCATGGTCTGGGTGCCCCAGTCTGGTCGCCTGGGGCTGGGCATCAGCCTCCTCAGCTACGCCGGCGAGGTCATGCTCGGGGTCGCCACCGACGAGGGCCTGGTGCCAGACCCTGAGCAAATCGTCGACGACTTCCACCTCGAGTTCGAATCGATGAAGGCGGCAGCCCGGCCTAAAGGGAGGCCAAAAACCGCCCCACATGGGGAATCTGTTACGTCGTAATGTTGTAACAACATGACGAACGGAGCCACTGCAGTCCCGACCGAACGCGAGGCGCTCGACGCTTATTCGACGACAGTCACCTCGGTCGCGGAGCGGATCCTTCCGGCTGTCGCGAGCCTGCGGGTCGGCCGCGCCGGGCGCGGAGGCGGAGCCGGATCGGCCGTTGTGATCACCCGGGACGGGTTTCTCGTCACGTCCGCCCACGTCGTGGCGCAGGGTGGATCGGCAAGCGCTTCGTTCATCGACGGCACCGAGTACGACGTCGAAGTCGTCGGGGCGGATCCCCTCTCCGACCTTGCCATCGCGCGCGCCCTGGCAGCCACCCTCGAACCCGTGCCGATCGGCAACGCCGACCAACTCCGCGTCGGCCAGCTCGTCGTCGCCGTCGGAAACCCGCTCGGGTTCTCTGGGTCCGTCACGTCGGGGGTCGTCAGCGGGTTAGGCCGCTCGCTGGCGACCGCAGACGGCAACGGGCACCGAAGGTTCATCGAGGACGTGATCCAGACCGACGCCGCGCTCAACCCGGGCAACTCCGGTGGCGCGCTGGCGGACTGGCAGGCGCGCCTGATTGGCGTCAACACCGCCGTCGCCGGGATGGGCCTCGGGCTGGCGGTGCCGATGAACGCGACGACAGCGGCCATCCTCTCGGCCTTGATGCGTAACGGCCGCGTGCGCCGCGCTTACCTCGGCATCGCGGGCGGTACCCGCGCTCTGCCTCCTGCGATGGCGCAGAAGCTCGCACGCAAAGCGGGCGTCGAGGTACAGGAGGTCGTGAGCGGCAGCCCCGCGGCAGGCGGCGGGATGCACAGCGGCGATATCATCGTCTCGGTCGGCGAAACTGCGGTCGCGAAGGCGGGCGACCTGCAGCGCCTGATGGTCGAGGCGCGAATCGGATCGAAGCACGCGCTCAGCATCCTTCGCGCGGACAAGCTGATCACGCTCGAAGTCGTACTGGTGGAGCTGGCCTAAAGGCCTGAGGACGGCGGGCCACGACGAGAGATTCGGGGTCCAGGTGGTCGAGATCCTAGGCGCGGGCGAGCACCGGAGCGAGCGCATCCGTTGATGCGTTAGCGAGGAGCGGAGACCGCAACAACGGAGATCGGCCGCATGGGCACCGAAGATCCGTCGCCGATCCGCCGGCCTCGGGCCTAAACAGCAGCGGGTACACTCCGGGGATAGTGGCCAAGCAGCGGATTCGCAACCTGCTCCAGGCGTTTCCGAAGGACGGCCGCTTCCGTATGGCGGACGTGGACGCCGACTCCACCCCCGGGCTCAAGAACCACAAGCGCCTGTCACGCGACCTGAAAAAGCACCGAGCGAAGCTCTTCAACCTCCAGGAGAGGCTGTTCGCGGAGGACAAGCGATCGCTCTTGATCGTGCTCCAGGGCATGGACACCAGCGGCAAGGATGGCACGGTCACGCACGTGATCGGCGGCATGAACCCTCAGGGGGTTTTGATCACCGCATTCAAGCAGCCGACGCCTGAGGAGCGCCGACACGGTTTCCTCTGGCGCATTCGCAAGCGCCTGCCGGAGCAGGGCCTGATCGGCATCTTCAACCGGTCTCACTATGAAGATGTCATCATCGCCCGCGTACATGCACTGGCCAAGCCACCGATCCTCGAGCGGCGTTACAGCATCATCAACCGCTTTGAGAAAGAGCTGGTCCGCGGCGGCACGAAAATCGTCAAGATCTGCCTTCACATCTCGTACAACGAGCAGCGCCGCCGGCTCCTCGACCGCCTGCGCGATCCCGAAAAGAACTGGAAATTCAAGGAAACCGACATCGACGAGCGGGCGTTTTGGGATGACTATCAGAGCGCGTACAGCATCGCCATCACGCAGTGCTCAACCCAGTGGGCGCCGTGGTACGTCGTCCCGGCGAACGACAAGGATTATCGGAACTGGGCCATCTCCCGCCTGCTGATCGAGGTCCTCGACGAGATGAACCCTCAGTATCCCCATCCGAAGCTCGACATTCCGCGGCTGATCAAGCGCCTGCAGGCGTAGTGGTACGTTAAGCACCACTCACAAGCGAATTCGGGGGGACGCGCAAATGAAACGGTTGCATCTCGTTTCGTGGCTGGCGGCAGCGTTGGTGGTCGCGGCCTGCGGCTCGACGGGGGGTGGCGGCAGTAGCACCAACTCCTACTCCGGCAAGACGATCAAGATCGGCGCCATCCTCTCCATCACGGGAGCCGGCGGCGTTTACGGCCCGCAGAGCCGAGACGGCGCGAACCTCGCGGTGAAGCAGATCAACGCCTCCGGGGGTGTCAACGGCGCCCAGATCGCGCTAACGATCAACGACGACGCCTCCGACAAGGCGCAGTCGGCCCAGGTAGCACAGAAGCTGATCCAGTCCGAGCAGGACCTGGCGCTCCTCGGCCCCACCCTGTCCAACTCGGCGGTCGCGGTTCATCCGCTGGCCGAAAGCCTGAAAATCCCGATCCTCGCCGTGAGCACGACGGGCATCCACATCGTTCCCGACTGCAACTTCCCGGCCACCACGCCGTGCAAGTACGTTTTCCGTGACAGCCTCGGCGAGGAGACCGCGATCCCCACCAACATCAAGTCTTACGCAGAAGACGGCAAGCCGAAGACCGGTGTGCTGCTCGTCGCCCAGGACGACAAGTTCTCGAGCGACGGCGGGACGATCGTTCAGAACACTGTCGCCCAGTACAACATCAACCTGCTCAAGACCATCAAGTTCAACAAGGCGGAGGCTGACCTGTCGCCGTACGTGACTCAAGCGGTGCAGGCCAAGCCCGACGTGATCTTCATCACGTCGCTTGGCGGCATCCCGGCCAAGATCATGACCGAGGCGCGCAAGCAGGGCTGGCAGGGTCAGTTCCTTGGTGGAAACGGTTTCAACACCGCGACGGTTTCAGCCCAGGCGGCCGGCGCAGGAAAGGGCGCGCGCAGCGCGAGCGCGTGGTACCTCGGCAACACGTTTGCGTCCAACAAGGACTTCGTCGACGCGTACAAGGCGGAGTACAGCAAGGACCCCGACCAGTTCTCCGCACAGGGCTACACGGCGATCAAGATCCTCGCCGACGCCGCCAAGCGCGCCAACCTGACTTTCTCGGATGTTGCCGGAGACCGCGACAAGCTGCGGACTGCAATGGAGTCGGTCAACATCCAGACTCCGCTTGGGCCGTTCCAGTTCACCTCGACCCACGATGTCAAGCAGACCGTGTGGGTGATCGCGATGGATGGTGCAGGCGGCTTCACTCTCGTCCACGAGATCAAGTAGAGCTGACGGCTGGGGAGGTCGTCGCCTCCCCAGCTCTCAGTAACACCGGGCGACGATGGACCAGCAGCTTCTCAACGCGATCTTCATCGGCTCCATCTACGCGCTTTTCGCTGTTGGGTACACGCTGGTCTTCGGCGTGCTCGACATCCTGAATCTTGCCCACAGCGCCGTCTTCATGTTTGGGGCAGCGATCACTTATTCGCTCGTCATCAACCATGGCCAGGCGTTCTGGGTTGCGTGCATCGTCGGTATCGCGGCATCCGCCGTTTTGGGCCTCGTCATCGAGCACGTCTGCCTGCGGCCGCTGCGGAGAAGGCGCGCGCCTCCCATCGCCGCCCTGATCTCGACCGTCGGCCTCGCGCTGATCATCGTGGCTGTTATCGAACAGGGCCAGAAAGGTTCGCTGTTCGGCTGGCTGTGGGTGGACGGGGCGAACTCGGTCGCCTTTCCAGCCGGCACGATCCCCAATCCGACCTGGCACGTAGGGGACCTGACCCTGGAGGCGAGCAAGGTAGCCGTCATCCCCATCTCGGTCGCGCTGATGCTGGCCCTGGGCTATGTAATCCGCTACACGCAGGTCGGACGCGGACTGCGGGCTGTGGCCGAAAACCCGAGGGCGGCGCGCCTGTTGGGACTCGACGTCGACCGCATGATCTCGCTCACGCTAGTCATCTCGTCTGCGCTCGGCGGCCTGGCCGGCATCCTGTTTGGGGTTGCGCTCGGCGACATCAGCCCGTACATCGGACGCGACAACGTCGAGGTTCGCGGGCTGGCTGTGATCGTGCTGGGTGGTATGGGTTCAATACCGGGCGCGGTGATCGGCGGGTATCTGCTCGGACTGATCGAGGTGTTCGCCGTTGTCGTGCTGGGGAGTGGCGCACGCGGCGGTGTTGCATTCGCCGCGCTTTTCTTGATGCTTGTCCTGCGCCCACAGGGCCTGTTCGGCGCGCAGCTGCGGGAAAAAATCTAAGCCTTGGACTTTTTCATCCAGCTGTTCAGCGATCCCGTCGGTTTCTGGAACTCACACACGCTCCTGATCGCGCAGATCGGAATCAACAGCATCCTCGCGTCCTCGATGTTCGTCGTCCTGTACTCGGGCCAGCTCTCCCTCGCGGCCCCCGGCTTCATGGCGACCGGCGCGTACACCTCGGTCCTGATGGACCAGTACTGGCATACGCCGCTTGGGTTGAACATCGCCACGGGTGTGCTGTTGGCAGGCGTGCTGGGATTGCTCGTCGGCTTGCCGGTGCTGCGGCTCCGTGGAGTCTTCCTGGCCATAGCGACCATCGGGTTCATCGAGGCCCTGCGTCTTGGCGTCATCCTCAACGTGCCCATCACGGGCGAAGGCCTCGGCCTGAAAAACCTGAGCGCTGACCCGCTGGGCGGTATCTATCTCGTTCTCATCTCGCTGGTCGTTGTGCTCTTCGTGGTGTGGCGGCTAACGAAGGGCCGGCTCGGCGCAGCGTGGGCCGCAATCAGACAAGACGAGCTCGCGGCGCTGAGCCAGGGGATCAATGTTGCCCGCTACAAGATGATCGCGTTCGTCCTGAGCGCAATCCTCGCCGGATTCGCCGGTGCGCTTGAAGCGCACCTGAACTTCTTCGTTGATCCGGGAGATGCGCAGTACGGCGTTGCTCGCGCCGTGCAGATCCTGACTTTTGCAGTGCTCGGCGGAAGCGGCTACGTGCTTGGTCCGGTGGTCGGCGCCCTGATCATCACGTTGCTCCCGTGGATCTTCCAGGCCCAGGGGATCTACATCAACATCGTCACGGGTGTGTTCCTGATCGCCGTGATCGTCTTCAGGCCGCAGGGCATTGTCGGTCGTGGCGGACTGGCCATCATCAGGCCCGCATGGTGGCCGCGTCGGGCTGGAGTCCGTGTTCCTACGACTGGATAAAGTCCAGCGGCACTTCGGCGGCGTGCAAGCCGTCGACGGGGTGTCGCTGGAGGTGGAGGAGGGGTCCATCCAGGGCCTGATCGGGCCCAACGGCGCCGGCAAAACGACGCTGGTCAACGTCATCACCGGCTACGTGCCCTACCAATCGGGACGCGCCTGGCTCCAGGCCGACGAGATCACCGGGCTCCGCCCCTATCGCATTGCGTCGGCCGGCATCTCGCGCACGTTTCAGAACATCCGGCTGTTCAAAGACCTGACGGCACTCGAAAACGTGCTCGTCGGAATGCATACGCGCCGGCGCGACGACACGCTCGCACAGCTGGCCACCCTGCCGATATTCAGGCGAGACCAGAAGGGCCGTGTCGATGAGGCTGGCCGGCTCATGGAGACCGTAGGGCTATCCCGCAGCGACGTCGGCAAACGGGCCGCCGGCACTCTGCCGTACGGCGACCAGCGCCGGCTCGAGATCGCCCGCGCCCTCGCTCTGCGGCCGCGACTCTTGATCCTCGACGAGCCCGCGGCCGGCATGAATCCGTCGGAGAAGCAGGGCATGCGCGAGCTGATCGAGCGCCTCAACGCGGATGGGCTGACGATCCTCCTGATCGACCACGACATGCGCCTCGTCATGGGCGTCTGCCAGAGAGTCGCGGTGCTCGACTTCGGGCGCAAGATCGCCGAAGGCACGCCCGACGAAGTGTCCACTGACGCCGGCGTGATCAAGGCGTACCTGGGTACGGGCGGGGACAAGGCGGTCACGAGCGCGCCCGGTGCAGCCGCGGTCGACGAGACCGACGCCGATATCGAGGCGTCAGAAAACCGAGTAGCGGCCGAGCCGGAGAAAGCGATCCTCGACGTGCACGACCTGACAGTGAGCTACGGGGCGATCACCGCGGTTCGAGGCGCGTCGCTGCGGGTGGCGGCAGGCGAGGTGGTTGCGCTCATCGGCGCCAACGGCGCCGGCAAGTCGACGATCCTGAATGCACTTTCGGGTCTCATCCGCCCCGACTCGGGGACAGCGGTCTTCGACGGCCTCGACCTGACGGTCGCCAACCCATCAAGGATCGTCCGGCACGGCCTCGTCCAGGTGCCCGAAGGCCGCGAGATCCTGGCGCGCCAAACCGTGCTCGAGAACCTGGAGCTCGCCACCTGGGGACGCCGGCACGGAACCGTGGCGAAAGAGATCGAGGCGGTCATGAAGCGCTTTCCGATTCTTGGCGAGCGGCGCGCGCTTCGAGCCGGAACGCTTTCAGGTGGCGAGCAGCAGATGCTCGCGATCGCCCGAGGGCTGCTCGCCAAGCCGCGACTGCTGCTGCTTGACGAACCGTCCCTTGGGCTCGCTCCCCAGATGGTGGACGAGGTCTTTGCCACGATCGAGGAGATCCACCGCGAGGGAACGACGATCCTCCTGGTCGAGCAGAACGCCCTGCGGGCGCTGGAGATCGCCGACCGGGCCTACGTGCTGGAGACGGGACAGATCCGCCTCAGCGGAACCGGCGACGACCTTCTGCACAACCCAGCCGTCCGCCGCGCCTACCTGGGCGGTTGACGCTCCGGAGTACCTCGAGTGCCGGGCCCGGCTCCCGCGTGTTTGCCGCCGGTTCCAGGCCAGCGAGTGCCGGCTCCCGCGGGGAAGACCGTCCGCTCTAAAAAAAAGAGCCCCGCAGAGCGGGGCTCTCTTTCATGGTCTGAACTTAGAGGGTTCGGACGCTCTTGGCGCGCGGGCCCTTGGGGCTCGCCTCGACCTCGAACGAGACCTTCTCGCCACCCTGGAGGCTGTCGAAGTCACCTTCGGTGCCACTCCGGTGGAAGAAGAATTCCTTACCGTCTTCGGCTGCGATAAAGCCGAAGCCACGGTCCGCGACCAGTTTCTTGATGGTGCCTGTAGGCATTTCCATCTCCTAT
>JBGPYE010000154.1:0-4909 GCA_041493095.1 Candidatus Dormibacteraceae bacterium | reverse complement strand
GTCCGGGTTGCGCAGGAGCATCCCGGCCTCCATCGGTGGGTAGAGCGCTTGAGCGGCAGGCTCGCTGATCAGGAGTCCGGCCGCAGATCTCAAGAACTCCGCGAGCCTCGGCGTGATGATGTAACCCTCGGCGACGAGCGACGCGGCCGGCTCCAGGACAGCGCCGAGCCCGAGGGTGCCAAAGCGCTCCAGCAGCCGGCCCCATGCCTCCACTGTGCCAGGCACGGTGACGGTCAGCACGCCACGCTCCGGCATCACCTCGTGTCCGCGGGCACGCATCGCGTCGATCGTCGCGAGCGAGCCCGATCGGCCGGCGCCAATCAAGCCCACCGGCGCTGAGGCGCCTGCCGGCCACACGATCGCCATCAGGTCGCCGGCAACTGACGTCATGTGCGGATAGACGACGCACAGCGCCGCGTTCGCGGCGATCGCGGCGTCGACTGCGTTGCCGCCGTCGCGCAGCACCTGCGCTCCGACCTCGGACGCTGTCTTGTGTGGTGTGGCGATGACCCCCCTGGTCACGGCCGAATTATCGGGGTGTGATGAACTCGATCGCGCTGGGCTGGATCTCGAAGAGGGCCGGCAGGAAGCCCCCATCCTCGCCATCGATGTCGATGCGCACCTTCTCGGTCGACGTGACCGAGATGCGCTTGCCGTACATCAGCTGGATCTTGGGGTTGCCCTGGTCGAGGTGGTTGCCGCTGCGAACAGCGCCGAGGCGGCGGATGGTCTCAAATCTGCCCGCATCCCCGAGGAGGATGACGTCGAATACCCCGTCTGTTGGCGACGCCGCCGGCGCCATCCGCATGCCGCCCCCGAAGTACTGGCAGTTGGCGACCACCACCTGCTGCGCAACGACGTTAAAGGTGTTGCCGTCGACATTGACACTCATCGGCTTGTTCTTGTAGGTCAGCAGCGTGGTGAACGACGTGAGGGTGAAGGTCGCCGCGCCCATGAACTTCCGCCCGGTGTTGACCCGATGGACCACCTCACCGCCGATGCCGGCATCGGCGATGTTGATGAAATGCCTCACGGCCGTCTTGCCTTCGGCATCCTGGTAGGTGACGCATCCGGCGTCGAGCCGCCTGACCAACCCGGTGGAGAGAACGTCGATGGCTGCCTTCGAGTCGAGTGGGATGCGCAGCGTGCGTCGAAAGTCTCCGCCGGTTCCGAGCGGGACCATGGCGAGCTTGCTCGTCGTCGGGATTGGCGCGCCGTTGCGAAAGAAGCCGTTGACGACTTCGTTCACAGTTCCGTCGCCGCCCACCGCCACGATCGCCGGCCGCGACTCCTTGACCGCACGTTGGGCGATCTCGGTCGCTTCGAGCGGGCGCGTGGTCATGGCGACTTCGTACTGCATGCCGGTCTGCGGCAGCCAGCTTTCGATTCCGGCCCACTCCCGCCCCGCCTTGCCCGCGCCAGAAGCTGGGTTGACGATGAAGAGAATCGGAGCGCCGGCCCGGCTCGCTATGGCCTGTCGCCTCCGACACCGCGCGGGTTCATGACCCCGTTCGGGTCAACGCTCGCCTTGATCGATCGCCACACGCGCATCCAACCTCCCATCTCATCGGCGACCCAGCGGGCGCGGACCTGGCCCACCCCGTGGTGGTGGCTGATTGTCGCGCCAAGCTCGATCGCTGCGCTCATCGCGCCCTCCCAGGCCCGCATGTACGCCGAGCGGGCCGCCTGCTCCGTCCCTTCTGAACCGCCGAACGTGAAGTACGCGCAGCAGCCTTGCTCGTAGGCATGACTGAAATGGCATAACGCCAGTCCGCCGACCGCTATTGCGGACTTGACCCTCGCATGAAGTCCCGGCAGCACTGTCCAAGGGGCGGCAAGCTCGATCGTGTCCAGGTACGAACCCGCTGGTTCGAGAAAGGATTTCATCCGCTCGGCGGAGAGGTCGAATCGATGCGATTGCCACTTCAGCCACGGATCCTCACCGAGATCTTTCGCAGGGCCCGCGATGGCGGTCACCGCATCTGCCTCCGCCCTGGCGATCGCACGCAGCCCGGCGCTGGCGACCACGAGCAGGCATCCACCCATTGGCAGGTCGTAGCCGTTGAAGGCCGTGTCCTCTGCGTCATACAGCCGCATCACGAGCGGCCTTATTCCGGACTGCATGATCGCCCGCATCGCCTCGAGCCCGGTCGCGAGGTTGGGAAAAGCGAATCCGCGTCCGATGACCGATTCGGGCAGGCGGTGAACGCGAAGCACCGCTCCGAGGATCACTCCCAGTGCACCCTCCGAGCCGAGCCAGAGCTGATGCAGCGCCGGGCCCACAGCCGATCGAGGCCCGGGTCTTGGCGCCGCGAAGGTCCCATCGGGAAGCACCACGGCAAGACCGAGCACCATGTCCTCGACGCTTCCGTAGCGGCTCGATTCCTGGCCGGATGACCGCGTCGCGATCAGGCCTCCGAGGGTCGTTCCTGGCAGCGAGCTCGGAAAGTGGCCCAGCGTCAGGCCTCGTTCGTTCAAATGTTTCTCCAGGGCCATTCCGTTGACACCTGATTCGCAACTGCAGGACAGGTTGATTTCGTCGACTTCGAGGATGCGATCGAACGCGCCCATGTCGAGCACGAGCTCTCCCGCCTGAGGTGAGAGCGCTCCGCACACGCCGGTGCCGCCGCCCATCGGAGTCACTCGCACTTGATTCGCGCCCGCCCAGCGCAGGATCGCTGCCACCTGCTCGCGCCCCGACGGGCGCGCGACCAGAACGCGGGGAGGCGCCTTGCCTGATCGCTCGTCCATGATCGCCAGCGGCCACAGGTCACGCACCGGTCGCTCGTCGAGGGCCGGCGCCCCGACGATCTTTTCGAGCTCGGCCCTCACTGGAGCTTGGCCGCATAGCGGCCTGCGAGCCAGCCCGTCAGGATCGGCACGCCGAATCCGCAGGGCCCGCTGTAGTCGTAGCCGCCCAGCAACGCACCGGTCGCGTAGAGATTCCCGTATGGAACCTGGCCGTCGCCGTCAAGGGGATGAAGGTGGTCGTCGGTCGACAATCCGCTGCGCAGCTCTTCCGCAGGGTCCAGGTACTGCAGGTGCTGCAGGCGGGTGCCCATGCTCGTGACCCCCTCGCCCTCGTGGAACACGCCAAGCTTCAGAAGCGGCTCGGTGGTCACATGCCCGCCGACCAGCCCGCCGCCGATGTGCTGACCCGTGGCGAGGATGAACGCCTCGCCGCGAAATGTTCGGTCACCGGCCTGTGCGGAGGTGATGCGGCCTCGCGCGGTCTCGAACGACGTCACGTCCGCCTTCACCATGCCGAGCGCGATCGCCTGCTGCAGCCGCCATCCGTGCGGCGAGGGTGGCGACGAGAGGAGCTCAAAACCGCCTTGAGGCAGGTTCGTGAACCCAGGTGGATAGGCCGTCGCCGTCGACCGGTTGTGGGAAAGCTGAGGTGCGCGTCGCCCGTAGAGATCGGTGAGCGACGAGGCGATTGGCAGGTCCGCGATGCTCACCTCTTCTGGGACCGCATCGATGCCGTGAAGCTCCTTCAGCGCCTGCGCGGTCGAAGCGGCGTCATAGTCGCCGACCTCCTTCACGCCAACGACGGCCAAGCGACGTCCGCTCAGCGCGCGCAGCTCTCCGCCCGACACGGTCGAGGGCACGAGGTTGGCCGGTCTCGCGACCCCGTGAATGTCCGAATAAAGGCCTCGAGTCCGCCATGTGCCTTCGAACTTCAGTCCGTCTTTCTCGAGCGCCAGCTGCAGCGAATGGATCGCGATGTCGAGCTCGGTCGCAAGGCGCACTGAATCGAGGCCCAGCCGCGTGATCGGATGGTGGGGCTGATGCGCGAGGATGGCGTCCAGGTCATCGACGACCTCCATGCCGCCGGCGTAAAGCGCGGTCGCCCCCGGGGCTTTTGCGACCACCGTGACCTCGGCTCCGTCGCGCCGCGCTGCTAGGGCGGCACAGTAACCGGAGATCCCACCGCCGATGACGAGAACTTTTGTCATGAGGCGACGATGCGGCGTGTGTCGGCGACGTCTTGCTTGAGCTGCTCCACGAGCTCGTCAGTGCCAGGAAATTTGATGTCGGGGTGCAGGTACCGGACAAAGTGAAGCTCGAGGCGCTGCTGGTAAAGATCGCCCTCGAAGTCCAGCAAGAACGCCTCCACCCGCAGCTGCGTGCCGCCGAACGTTGGCCGGTACCCGACCGACAGGGCGGCGATGAAATCACCCTCAGGGGCTTTACCCCACGAACTCAGAGGCTGCGCCGTGAGTTCGCGGGGACCCCAAATGAATCGTGCGCGACCGGCATACGCGCCCAGCGCGGGGATGAGCTTGTTTGGTTCGACCCCGATGTTCGCCGTCGGGAAGCCCAGGCGGCGCCCGACCTTCTCCCCCGCCTCGACCGGTCCCGCCATCGCGTACTCGCGACCGAGAAGCTTGTTCGCCTTGTCCACGTCGCCCGAGGTGATCAGCTGCCGCACCTCCGAGCTGTGCAGGTCATGTCCATCGACCTTGAAGGGCGGCACGACCTCGACCTGGTGGCCGTGCTCGCGAAGCCACTGCGCGCTGCCGGTGCGGCCGCGCCCGAACGCAAAGTCGTAGCCGATCACCCAGCGGCGCAAATCCATCACCGCGGCCAGCCGGTCGATGAACTCCTGCGGTGATAGTGACGCCAGCTCGCGGTCGAACCTCAGCACGATCACGTGATCGATTCCCGCGGCTTCGATCAGCGCGAGCTTTTCCTGCAGGGTGGTGATCGACTGCGGGCAGTTGCCCGGGTCGAGCACGCATCGTGGATGTGGCTCAAATGTGAGGAGTGCGGACTGAGACCTGGTCTCCTGGGCCGCGGCGACCACGTGCCGGATCACGTCTACATGCCCCAGGTGCACCCCGTCGAAGCTGCCGACCGTCAGCGCCACGGGCCCAATCGGACTCGTCGGGAGCCCGAGATGTAC
>JBGPYE010000029.1:0-9639 GCA_041493095.1 Candidatus Dormibacteraceae bacterium | reverse complement strand
CGCGATGTCGTCGTCCGGGATGATGCCCCCGCCGAACACGATGATGTCGGTGGCCTTGCGGCGCTTCAGCTCCTGGACGACCGCGGGGAATAACGTCATGTGCGCGCCCGAGTGGATCGAGAGCCCGATGACCTGCGCGTCTTCTTGAAGGGCCGCATCCACCACCATCTCCGGCGTCTGTCGCAAACCGGTGTAGATGACCTCGTAGCCCGCGTCGCGGAGGGCGCGCGCCACCACCTTCACGCCGCGGTCGTGGCCGTCAAGCCCCACCTTCGCGACGATGATTCGCACCGGGCGGACCGCGGTAGGGCTCATACGACCGCGCGCTCTGTGTAGATGCCGAACACGTCGATCAGAGTGTTCATGATCTCGCCCTCCGTGGCGTACGCGCGAACCGCCTCGAGGATGTAGGGCATCAGGTTGTCGGTGCCGGCCGCCGCCTTCCGTAAGCTCGTCAGCGCGTTCGAGCACCTTGCCTGGTCGCGCTTCCTTCGCACGTCGCGGACGCGGGCCACCTGCTCGCTTTCGAGCTTCGGGTCGATGCGAAGGATCTCGATGGGCACCTCTTCATCGACGGTGAAGTCGTTGACGCCGATCATGATCCGGCGCTTCTGTTCGAGCTCCGATTGGTAGCGGAAGGCCGAGTCGGCGATTTCCTTCTGGAAGAAGCTGGCCTCGATCGCCGGGATGACCCCACCGAGGTCCTCGATCTGCTTGAAGTACTTTTCCGCCTGACGCTCCATCTCGTCGGTCAAGGCTTCGATGAAGTAGCTGCCCCCGAGCGGGTCGATGGTGTTGGCCACGCCGCTCTCGTAGGCGAGAAGCTGCTGCGTGCGCAGCGCGATCCGCGCGGATTTGTCGGTCGGCAGCGCCAGCACCTCGTCCATAGCGTTGGTGTGCAGCGACTGGGTGCCGCCGAGCACCGCCGCCAGCGCTTCGATGGCGGTCCGCGCGATGTTCAGCTCCGGCTGCTGCGCCGTCAGGGACACACCCGCGGTCTGCGTGTGGAAGCGCAGTTTCAATGAACGCTCGTCCTGCGCGCCGTAACGCTCGCGCATCCAGCGCGCCCAGATCCGGCGTGCGGCGCGGAACTTCGCGATCTCCTCGAAGAAGTCGATGTGGGCGTCGAAGAAGAAAGACAAGCGTGGCGCGAAGTCATCGATCCGCATGCCGCGCTCCAGGCACGCATCGACGTACGCCATGCCGTCCGCAAGCGTGAATGCCAGCTCCTGGGCCGCTGTCGAGCCTGCCTCTCGGATGTGATAGCCAGAGATCGAGATCGTGTTCCATTGCGGCACCTCTTTGGCGCAATACTCGATCGAGTCGACGACCAGCCGCATCGAGGGCGCCGGCGGAAAGATGAACTCCTTCTGAGCGATGAACTCCTTGAGGATGTCGTTCTGCAAGGTGCCGCCGAGCACCGAGGCCGGAACGCCCTGCTCCTCGGCCACCGCGATGTACATGCACAGCAGGATCGCCGCGGGCGAGTTGATGGTCATGGAGGTGGTGATCTCGCCGAGAGGGATCCCTGCGAACAGCGTTTCCATGTCGGCGAGCGAGTCGATGGCAACGCCGCAGTGGCCGATCTCTCCGCGGCTGGTGGGCGCGTCGGAGTCCTGCCCCATCAAGGTGGGCATATCGAAGGCCACCGAAAGGCCGGTCTGGCCGTTGGCGAGCAGGTACTTGTAGCGGCGGTTGGTCTCCTCGGCCGTGGCGAAACCGGAGAACTGGCGCATGGTCCACAGGCGGCCTCGATAGCCGCTCGGGTGGATGCCACGGGTGTAGGGAAACTGGCCGGGGAGCTCTTCGGGTCGGGCGGGAAGGTCACCCGTCGTGTAGAGCGGCTTTAGCGGTATCCCGGAGATAGTCGATGTCTCGATGCCGTCGTCGCGCACCGGGCTGGATTCGAAATCCTCCGTCCAGGCCTGTTTTGGATCGCGGGCTCGCACCTTCATTGGACTGCGCTCAATTATGGCTTTCGGTCGAGGATCTCCTGCGCTGTGCTGTACGGAGTGCCCTCGTCGAGCAAACGCGCGGCCAGGGCCGGGTCCTCTGCCAGCGCCTGCCTCACACGGTCGCGGGCGATCTCGGCGGCCACCTCCGCGGTCTCATCCTTCAGCCGCTGTTCGGCGAGCTGGCGGGCGCGACCGCTCGATTCGAGGTGACGGCGGTGGGAGAGAACCGCCTCCCAGAGCTCCTCGACGCCCTCCTGCTTCGCGGCCACGGTAGCGAGGATAGGAGGCTTCCAGCCTCCCTTTGGAGCGAGGCTGAGCATCGATCGCAGCTCGGTCATGACACGGACGTGTCCGTCGAGGTCCGCCTTGTTGACGACGAAGATGTCCGCGATCTCGAGAATGCCGGCCTTGATCATCTGCACCCCGTCGCCGAGGTTCGGCGTCAGAACGACGACGGTGGTGTCGGCCACGGCCGCGACCTCCAGCTCCGACTGGCCGACACCGACCGTCTCGAGGATGACCTGGTCGAAACCAAAGGCGCCCAGCAGCCGGATGGCTTCGCGGGTCGCGAGCGAAAGGCCGCCGAGATGTCCGCGCGCACCCATGCTGCGGATGAAGACTTTCGGATCGAGCGCATGGCTCTGCATGCGGATCCGATCGCCGAGGATGGCGCCGCCGGTGAACGGCGAGTTGGGGTCGGTCGCAAGCACGGCAACCGAGCTGCCTTTCTTCCTGAGAAGCGCCACCACTCCGTCCACCAGGGTCGACTTGCCTGTGCCGGGCGCGCCGGTGAAACCGACCACGCCCGGGGCGCGACCCTGGTCGCGCATCGACTCCTCCAGCGCGCGCACCGACGGGTCGCGTCTTTCCACGAGACTGATGGCGCGGGCGAGCGCCCGCGTATCGCCAGATCGGAACCGAGTCGCTAGGTCTGGTTCGTTCAGCTCACTACTCGCCCAAAAAGCGTAGGGCGAAGTCGTGTCCAAGCACCACCACGAGGCCGTAAGTCTGCTGGCCGGCGGCTGGAGGTGAATTGGCCGGGGTTGCCGCCACGACAGTGGCGCCGAAGAAGTCCTGCAGGTACTTGGTCGTAAGAGGGAACTGGCCGCCGGAATAGTCCAGGATTTGTGTCGAGGACGACGCCCGATGGCCGACGGGGTCAGCCAGCTGCAGTCCGGTCGGGTCGAGCATCGAGGTCACGCGCGAATCGAGGCCGGCGAAGTTGTTCGCCCCATTCACGATCTGAACCGGAGCTTTCTCGCCCAGCGTCTTGGTGTCGATGAAGATGGAAGCGACGTACTTGTGGATCATGTTGTAGCTCTGGTCGTCGGCGCACAGCTGCGCCACGTTCGGTCCCATGCCGCAGTTGTAAGAGTCGAGCAGGTTCCCAGCTCCGACGCTTGATGGCGCGGTCAAAGCGACCCGGATGATCGAGCTGTCAGGAAGGTTCTTGCCCCAGTCGTAGACCGCCTTCATGTCCGAAAGCGACATGTCCGTGTGGATGTTCTTCTGCAGCGCGTCGAGAAGCTGAGGCGCTTTCGAGAATCCGTTCACCGTCGTCGCCTTCTTCTTGATCGCCTGCATGATGTCCTGCTGCCGGCGGGCACGCCCGAAGTCGGATGACTGCTGCGGCTGCTGCGCGTGGCGCGAGCGCGCCACCTGCAGCGACTGTTCGCCGTTCAGGTGCTGGCAGCCGGCCTTGTAGTGGATGCCGCCACGGATGTAGCCGTTGTTGTAGTTCGGGTATTCGTAGTCGTCAAGGTTGGTCGAGAGACAGACGTCGACTCCGCCCAGTGCGTTGACGATGTCGCGAAACGCCACGAAGTCGACCGCGATGTACTTGTCGAACGTGAGCCCGGTCACCTTCCCGACTTCGTGCTCCGCCGCCTTGCCACCACCATCCCGCCCGCTGTACTGCGGATCGACACAGCAGATGATGCTGGTGTACGGCACCTCGTAGGCCGCGTTGACCTTGTTCGTCCAGACCCTACTCGAGGGTGTCTGGAGGTTCATGTGGATCACGAGATCGCGCGGGATCGACATGAGCATCACGCGGCCGGTCGTCGGGTCGATGCTCGCGGCCATGATCGAGTCGGTCAGGTATGGGGCGTCGTTTTGCTCGCCACCCATGCCGAGCAGCAGGATGTTGACCTTCTGTCCGTGGTTGAGCTTGTACGCGATGGTGCCCTGCGCGGGCTCGACAGCCTGCACGACCTCTCCGATCGGATTGAGGTGATGGCCCGTGGTGGCCGCGATGAAGTCGTCGAAGCGCTTGTACGTCAGCGTCGCCGCGACCAGCACGACCAGCAGTAGGGCGACAGAAATCACCGCGGGGACCGACCGGGTCAGGCGGTAGAAGACGTTGTAGCGAGATCGCCTGGCCCTAGGCCTGGCCCTGAGCATGCGCACGGGGATTCTAGCGTTCAGACCTTAAGAAACGATCGGAAGGGCGGCCTGGTTACGTCAAGGCGATGGCGTGCCGGTCGATGACGAGCTGATGACACCCGAGATGAGCAGGAAGAACCAGCCCACGCTCGCGATGAATCCGATGATGCCCAGCACGAGGCCCACCGTGGCCAGCGTTCCCCCACCCACGGTGCCTCCGCTGGAGGCGATGCGCTGGCGGGAAATGAATCCCATGATGGCCGCCGTCGGGCCAAGGATGACCCCAAGGCACGCCACGGCACAGACGAGGGAAAGGATTCCGATGATGAGCGACGCGATGGCCAGCCCGTCGGTGCGCCGCGCGGCGTAACCGGCGGCCGCCGGTACGTAGCCACCCGGGGGAGGCGGCACGTAGCCACCGCTCGGCGGCGGCGGCGGCATCGAGCCTCCACCCGTAGGGATCGGCGGCGGTGGGGGTGGTGGCGTGTAACCTCCACCCGACGGCGGCGGGGGCGGCGGCGGCGGGGGCAAATCTGACATCGGATTCCCTCCTTACGCCGCCTTCACAGCGGCTGTCCCGAGCTCAAAACTGCGGATGATCCACGCCTGCATCGCAAGCGCGTACGCCGATGTGAAAAGGACTCCGATACCGCACAAGACGATGCCCAAGGACCCGACAAATCCGGCTGCGATCAGCATAAGGCCGGCGATCAAGGTGTTGGCGACGTTGATGCGAGATCGTCGCAGCACGGCGGAAACACGCAGTCCCCCTGGAATTCCGTCGCGATCCGTGGCCAGCACGATCGCCGGCAGGGCAAAGTTCAAGGCCAGGGTGCCCAAAGTCGCAATGCTGAACGCCAGCAGGCTCAGCACGATGGCGAGCGTCACCAGGGCCGGGTTGGCCGAACCCTGCGACTGGCCGGCGGCGATGAACAACGCCGGGACGTAGATCGCCGCCGCCACCAGCACCACGGCCATGCCGTAAACGAGGTTCACCACAAAGAGCCGAAGGCCACGCCCGATGTAGCTGAGGTTCGCCGGGGCGAGCGCCTCCTCGCCCGCGCGCAGGCGGTCGAGGGTCGCCAGCATCCAGCCGATGCCGTTGATCGCACCGGCGATGGGGATCAGCAAGATGAGGCCGATGATCAGAATCTTCGTCAGCCACTCAGGATCGCGTGCCGGCCAGGTGAACGCGTCTGTGATGCGGTCCACGCGAGGACGCTATTCGACGGCGGTGGCTTGAGAGATGGCGACGAGCACCACGACCAGCCAGACGAGGGTGACGGCCGAACCGATGGCCATCGCCACAGCGCCGAGCACCCAGCCCGCGACCGCCATGCCGCGACCTCCAAGACCTCCCTTCGAGCTGTCGATGTTGTCGACCGCGGACTTGCCGAGGAAGTACGCCAGGGATCCCAGCGCCATCCCGGGTATCCCAAAGGGCAGCCCCAGGACGATTCCCGCGATCGCCGAAAGGAGTGATGCGGTCGCTCGCCCATCGGTTGAGCCACGGGCCCGAACCTGCGGAGGCGGTGGGTAGGCCGGCGGCGGATGCCACGGAGCGACGGCGGTGGCCGGCGATCCGCTTTCGATGTGGGTGATCTTTTCGATTTCAGACTGCGTCGAGCTCACCGCACGAGCGCCCGGGCGATCACCACGCGTTGGATCTGGTTGGTGCCCTCATAGATCTGGGTGATCTTGGCGTCCCGCATCATCCGCTCGACCGGGTAGTCGGAGATGTACCCATACCCACCGAGCAGCTGCACGCAGTCGGTGGTCACGCGCATCGCCATGTCGGAGGCGAACAGCTTGGCCATCGCCGCGATCTTGGTCAGGTCGGGCGCCTTGGAATCGACCTTGGTCGCGGCGCGGTACACAAGGTGCCGCGCGGCTTCGATCTGCGTGGCGATGTCCGCGAGCATGAACTGGATGCCCTGGAAGCTCGCGATCGCCTGGCCGAACTGCTTGCGCTCCTTGACGTACTGGAGCGCGTAATCGAACGCGCCTTCAGCGATGCCGAGAGCCTGCGCTCCGATGCCGGGCCGTGAGCGGTCGAGCACGGCGAGCGCGATCTTGAAACCCGCGCCTTCTTCGCCGAGCCGGTTGGCGACCGGAACCTTGACGTCTTCGAAGACGAGCTCAGCTGTGGGTGAACCACGAATGCCGAGCTTGTGCTCGAGCTTCGGCGCTTTCCATGGGCTGGTCTCGCGCTCCAGCACGAAGGCGGAGATCCCACGATGATCCGCAGCCGGATCGGTCTGCGCGAAGACGACCAGCGTTCCCGCCACGCTCCCGCCGGTGATGAACTGCTTCGCACCGTTGAGCACGTACTCGTTGCCATGCCGCTTCGCTGTGGTCTTCATCGCGGCAGCGTCGGAACCGGATCCGGTCTCCGACAGCGCGTACGCGGCGACCTTCTCGCCTGAAGCGAGTGGAGGGCACAGGCGCTTTTTCTGCTCCTCGGAGCCGGCGACGAGGATCGGGTACGCGCCAAGGGCTTGAACGGCGAGGATCAGCGAGGAGGAGGCGCATGCCTTGGCGATCTCCTCAATGCCCATGCAGATCGTGACGCTCGAGCCCGAGATGCCGCCGTACTGCTCCGGAAACGGAATACCCAGGATGCCGTTCTCGGCGAACAGCTTCTCGATGTCCTTCGGATACTCGGCCTTCTCGTCGATCTCAGCCGCGCGAGGCGCGACGCGGTCCTGGACGAGCTCGCGGATCGTGTCCCTGATCGCGACCTGCTCTTCCGTGAACTCGAAGTCCATGGGGGGAGCTTAGCCCAGCACATGACGGGCGATGACGATCCTCTGAACCTGGTTCGAGCCTTCGTAGATCTGCAGCGCCTTCGCGTCCCGGACGTGCCTCTCGAAAGTGGCTCCTCCAAAAGTCCCTTCTTCACCAGCCAACTGCAGCCCGTCGATCGCCAGCTGCATCGCCGTGTCGGTGCAGTGGAGCTTGGCCATCGAGGCCTGGCGCGTGAAAGGCCGGCCGCGGCTGCAAAGCCAGGCGGCGTGATACGCGAGCAGGCGGGCCGACTCGAGCCGCGTCGCCATGTCCGCGAGCAGGAAATCATCGCCCTGCTCGCGGCCGCGCTGGGAAAGAAGTGCGCGGGACTCGTCGACCGCCGCCTGGGCGATGCCCAGAGCCTGTCCGGAGATCCCGATGCGGCCCGAGTCGAGCGCGCGCATCGCGATCGTGAAGCCCTGGCCCTCGGCGCCCAGACGGTGATCGGCCGGGACCTCCACGTCCTCGAGCACGAGCTCGCCCGTCGGTGAGCCGTGCAGTCCCATCTTCTTGAAGACCTGGCCCACCCGCAGGCCAGGAGTCTTGGAGGGAACCATAAAGGCGCTGATGCCGGCGGCCCTCTCCTCGCCAGTGCGCGCAAAGACGATATATAGCCCGGCGCGGCCGACGTTGGTGATGAAGACCTTGGTGCCGTTGAGGACGTAGCCGGTCCCGTTGCGCCTCGCGCTCGTCGTCAGCGAAGCGGCATCGGACCCCGACGCCGGCTCGGTCAGCGCGAATGCTCCCAAGAGCTCTCCGGAAGCAAGCCTCGGCAGCCACTTCCGTTTCTGGTCCTCGGTCCCGAACAGCAGGATCGGCTCGCTGCCGACGCTGGTGTGCACGTCGACGATGACCGATGTCGATGCACAGGCCTGCGCGAGCTCTTCGATGCAGATGGCGAACGCGAGAGCGTCGAGCCCGGCTCCGCCGTACTCGCTCGGGATGAGGACTCCGAGCAGGCCTGCTTCGGCGGCCGCCTTGACCGCCTCGTCCGGGAAACGGTGCTCTCGATCGACCTCTCCCGCGAGGGGAAGAACGACGTCCTGCGCGAGCTCGCGCACCGCCGCCCGAAAGGTCGCGTGCTCGGCGGTGAGTTCGAGATCCAACTGAACGTTAACTAGAATAGTGATCTGGTCATGGAAGCTGGTCCCAGGTATCTCGAAGGCACCACTGTAGGCAGTGGGCGCGACATCATCGGCGTCCGGCGGGATCGAATCGCCGACATCATCGGCACAGGGCGCGAGATCATCTCGCGCGCCAAGTCGGAGAAGATCCTGCCCGACACCATCACGGGAGCCACGGCGGCCCTGCTGGTCACCATCGCCGGCTACGGCGAGCCCCTTTCGGAGGGCCAGTGGCGGGAGCTCGCCGGCGTGGTCGGCGGCATCATGCGGGACAGCACCTACGCGGACCTTGCCCGGTTGCGCACCCTCATCAGCCAGGAGCAGTTCCTGAACGTGGCACGCAACCAGGGCTACGGCCGGTTCATCCGGCGCCTGGACGACGGGCGCTGGGTGTGCGAGCTGGCCCCCAAGCTCGAAGACCTACCTGACGAGTAGTCCGCTGGTGAGAAGACTGTTGGGGCGGCCTGTCCGCGTGCTTTTCGCTTTCGTCTTCCTGATGGCCGTCATCAGCCCGGCAGGAGTCGTTTTCGCTGTCGTCTGGTCGGCGCCCCCCGTCGGCAGCACGGCCACCGACCCGGCGCTGCTAGCAGACACTGCACCCGTGCGGATGCTGCCCGCGCCCGATGTGCAACCCGTGAGCCTGCCGCCGCCTGAATTCAACGTGTACGCCAACACCCTTTCCGGCGTCGTGCCATGCCCACTATGTGAGCTCCCTCCACGTGTGTACGTCCCGAACAGCACCGCCGGCACAGTTGACGTGATCGATCCGTTGACCTTCAAGGTGATCGACCAGTACGCAGTCGGTTTCATCCCACACCACGTCACGCCGGCGTGGGACATGAGCCAGCTCTACGTCGACAACGAGGGGTCCAGCAAGCTCACCGTCCTGGACATCCACACGGGCAGACCATCCGGCACGATCTCGATCCCGTTTCCGTACAACCTCTACTTCACGCCCGACGGTACGAAGGCGGTCGACGTCGTCGAACGCCTGCAGAGAGTCGAGTTTCGAGACCCGCACGACTGGCACCTGCTCAAGTCAGTGGGCATCCCGTGGGCCGGCGCCGACCACCTGGACTTCAGCGCCGACGGCAGCTACCTGATGATCTCGACCGAGTACTCCGGCACGGTCGTCAAGATTGACATCAACAACATGTCCCTCGCCGGCTACGTCCACGTGGGCGGGCTGCCGATCGACGTCAAGGTCTCCCCCGACGGCCGCTATTTCTACGTCACCAATCAGGGACGGATGGGCGTCTCCGTGATCGACCCGGTGGCGATGCAGGAAATCAAGTTCATCCCCACAGGTCGCGGAGCGCATGGCCTGCAGGTCTCTCGCGACACAAAGTCCCTGTACGTCTCCAACCGCTTGGATGGATCGTTCTCGG